>JANXWW010000412.1 GCA_025350945.1 Burkholderiales bacterium | reverse complement strand
TGGGCTGGGTATTGGCGGCGAACAGGCTTATATGCTCGCGTAATGCGGTCTCGATTTCCTGATTATCCGGTAACGCGTTTTTATCATGGCAATTAAGTTGCCGCGCTGCCTTTAATTTAGCGGCATGATAATCGGTCAGCCCTTCAGCAATTAATTTCGCCGCTTGACGCGTGATAAGGACGCGCATTTGCTGGGCCGCGCGATCCCGGTCTGGGCGGCGCTGATGAAAATTAATGTCGCGAGTCATAATTGAAATGTCGAAAGCCGGCTGTTAGAAAATCTGATTTTTCACTTCTTCAGAGGGCTTGTTTGCTTCGCGCAATGATGACGGGCCATCGCTCACGTTTGATACGCTTTCGGCATAGACAAATTCGGCAAGCGGCTTACCGTCCTTGCCGACATCGCCGAGCGTAATGGTCACCACGCCTAGTGGCGGCACAAACGGTTTTTCTTTCACACCTTTTAGCGCACGCTGCATGTAGTGCATCCAGATCGGCAGCGATGCGCCGCCGCCCGTTTCGGTATCGCCTAGTGACGCCGGGTTATCAAAGCCGATCCAGCTAATCGCCACCAAGTCCGAGTTATAACCTGCAAACCAGGCGTCGATACTGTCGTTGGTGGTGCCGGTTTTACCAGCCAGATCGCCACGCCCGAGCGACATCGCTTTGGCACCTGTGCCATAGCGAACCACATCGCGCAGCAAACTCGTCATGATGAATGCGTTGCGCGGGTCGATCACACGCTCAGCATTTTTGCCGCCTTTGTCGTCGGTCGCGCGTTCCGGATCCGCTTCAAACAGGATACCGCCTTTGTCATCGGTAATTTTCGCAATAAAATACGGCTTGATGCGATAGCCGCCATTGGCAAATACTGAATAGGCTCCCGCCATTTGCAGCGGTGTGGTGGAGCCAGCACCCAGCGCCATCGTCAGATACGCAGGATGCAGCTTGGGGTCAAAACCAAATCGCGAAACATAATCCTGCGCATACTGCGGACCGATTGCTTGTATGACGCGAATCGATACCATGTTCTTCGATTTCGCCAGCGCAGTACGAAGCCTCAACGGACCATCATATTTGCCGTCGTAGTTTTTCGGTTCCCACACTTCGCCGCCATTGCGGCCCGGATCAAATACGACCGGCGCATCATTGACGACTGTTGCGGGTGTAAAGCCTTTTTCCAGTGCCGCCGAATAGACAAATGGTTTGAAGCTGGAGCCAGGCTGGCGCATGGCTTGTGTGACATGATTGAATTTATTGGCGCTGAAATCAAATCCGCCGGCCAGCGCGCGAATTGCACCGTCATTCGGGTCAACCGACACCAGTGCGGCCTCCACTTTCGGTAATTGCGTGAGTGACGGAACGCCTTTTTCATCCACCGAAATCCGGACAATGGAACCGCGAACGGGTTTGAAAGGCGATGCTTTTTCGGTGAACGTTTTGGCGACAAATTTAAGTGCGTCGCCGCTTAACATTAATGTTTCACCACGTTTGGTGAGCACCACCACTTGTTTTGCATCAGCGGACAGCACGACGGCCGGCATCAATTCGCCGGTGATTTCGCGCTCTTGCAGCGCTTCTTCTATGGCTTCCTCGGCCTCCTCTTGTTTTTGCGGCAGATTGACGGTGCCCTCAGGCCCGCGATAACCGTGGCGGCGGTCATAATCCAGAACGCCTTTGCGCAGGCCGCCATTGGCTGCTTCCTGATCCAGTTTACGAACGGTGGTGTAGACGCGAATGCCGGCAATGTAAGCCTTATCGCCATATTGCTCAACGATTTCCTGCCGTGCCATTTCGGCGATGTAATCCGCCTCGACCGCATAAACGGTGTGTTCCCGATTAAATTTCAGCGGCTGCTCAAGTGCTACTTTTTGCTGCGCATCGTTGAGAAAATTAAGCTCTCGCATCCGCCGCAGCACATATTGCTGACGCAACGTAACGCGTTTTAAATTATCAAACGGATTAAATCGCGAGGGTGCTTTTGGAATACTGGCCAGAATCGCGACCTCTGCGACCGTGAGTTCTTTAACATCCTTGCCGAAATACACGCGGCTTGCGGCCGCAAACCCGTAAGCACGATTACCCAGAAAAATATGATTCAGATAAATTTCAAAAATCTGGTCTTTAGTCAGGTTGCGCTCAATCTTGTAAGCCAGTAACCACTCTGAAACCTTACGGGTGAGGGTTTGTTCATTGGTCAAAAAGAAGTTACGCGCTACTTGCTGCGTAATAGTGCTGGCACCGCCCGTGATTTTCCCGGCCAAAATAGTGCTACTGGACGCCCTCAGAATACCAATGTAATCTACGCCACCATGTTGATAGAAGCGTTCATCCTCAGCCGCGATAATGGCTTGTTTCATAATCGCAGGGAAATCCTGTACCTTCACAAATGAGCGCTTCTCCTCGCCAAACTCACCAATTAAATCGCCATCAATTGTATAGATGCGCAGGGGTAATTTAGGACGATAATCCGTAACCGCATCAATGGATGGCAGATTTGGATACAACAACACGAACATCAACATCACCAGCACCACCGGTACCAGCAGCAGCGACAGCAACAGAATCAAAGGGCGAAACCACCAGCGTAATGTCATTGTTGCGTCCGAGAAAAAAGAGTTATAGATTATATCGGTGAGTGCTATGCAATCCCGCACAAATCAATAAGTTGTACCGAAGTGAAGTTGGTTGTTCTGCACCTTTTGTTTGTGCATAAACGGGCTCAGCTGGATATTCAACTTCAAAAGAGGTAACAAAATGGCAGGATTCTGGCGTTGATGCGTGGCCTTTGCCACAAAGAAATTTGCAGGATACAATTAAAGTAATTTCGAGGTTTTAAAGAAATTGCTTTACAGGCCGGTCGCTTGTTGCTAGCATTTAATGTAAATTATGCACTATGGGCCGTAAGTACAAATTCACAAAAGGGCAGTCCATACACCATGCTTAAAGAAAAACTGGCTTCCCAGTTTGATTTTTTAAGGGCGACGACGCCTCCGTTAATCGGGGTGGATATTAGCTCGTCCTATATCAAGATGGTAGAGATCGTGGAGGCCGGTAGAGGTCTCTATCGGGTCGAGCGTTACGTCATTGAGCCGCTTCCCAAAGATACGGTCACCGACGGTAACATTTCCAATATTGAAGCCGCTGGCGAAGTGATGCGTCGCGCCCACAAGCAAATGGGCACGCGGGTCAAAAACGTTGCACTTGCGCTGCCTTCAGCTGCCGTCATCACCAAGAAAGTGCTTCTAGCAGGCGGTCAACGCGAAGAGGAAATGGAATATCAAGTTCAGTCTGAGGCGAATCAATACATTCCCTTCAGCCTAGATGAGGTAAACCTCGATTTTCAAGTAATCGGCCCGGCTCCCAACAGCGAAACCGAAGTCGAGGTGCTGATCGCCGCATCCCGCAAGGAAAAAATTGAGGATCGTGTCGCGGTAGCCGAAGCGGCTGGTTTGAAGACATCGGTAATGGATGTTGAATCGTATGCTGCACTTGCCGCATTCGATATGATCAAAAACGCCGCCAGCGGCATCGAAACCAAGGACGTCACGGCGATTGTCGATATCGGTGCGCAAACTACCCGCGTCACGGTCATGCACGAAGACCAGCAGGTCTACTCGCGTGAACAACAGCTTGGCGGCTATCAATTGACACAAGATATTTCCCGTCAATTCGGTATGCCGATCGAGGAAGCTGAAGTGGCAAAACGATCCGGTGGCCTGCCTGATAATTTTGGCCCGGATGTATTGCAGCCGTTTAACGAAAAAGTGGTATTGGAAATATCTCGCGCCTTGCAATTTTTCTTCACCTCGACACAGTTCAACAAAGTTGATCACATCCTGCTCTGTGGCGGCTGCGCGATGCTGGAAGGGCTGGAAGAAATGGTGTCGCAGCGTACACAAGTTCATACCATCGTTGCTAATCCATTTGCCAACATGGCGCTGTCTTCCAAAATCAAGCCGCGCCAACTCACCATTGATGCACCCAGCCTGATGGTGGCGTGTGGACTCGCGATGAGAAGGTTTGATCCATCATGATCCGCATAAACCTACTCCCCCATCGCGAAGAAAAACGTAAAGCGCGGCAAAAGCAATTCGCCATTCTGGCGGGTCTGACTACTGTTATCGCCCTTGCCGTTGCCGGGCTGCTCTGGACTGTTTTTAACCAGCAAATCGATAACCAAAAAGGTCGTAACAAATATTTGACCGACGAGATTGCAACGCTTGACAAGCAAATTGATGAGATTAAAAAAATTCGCGAAGAAACTGCGTCTTTACTCGCTAAAAAACAAGTGGTTGAAAGTCTGCAAAGTAATCGTTCTGAGCCCGTGTATTTGCTGGACCAGTTATTGCGCCAACTGCCAGAAGGCTTGTATCTGAAGTCCATCAAGCAAACCGGCACCAAGGTCAACGTTACCGGCTACGCGCAATCCAACGCGCGAGTTGCCGCTCTGATGCGCAACGTTGAAGCTTCGCCATACATTGAAAGCCCGAATTTGGTTGAGATTAAAGCGACCACTGTCAACACGGTGCGCGCAAATGAATTCAATCTGGATTTTTCAATCAAGCGTGCAAAAACAGATGACGGCAAAGCTGGTGCGAAAAAAGCCCCTTCAGTCGCTCAAGGGGAGGCCAAAAAATGAACAAGTGGCTGGATGAAATGAGATCGCTCGATCTCCGCAATCCCGGGGGATGGCCGTGGTCAATAAAATTTGCAGCGCTGGCTTTAATCATTGCGGCGATTTTAATTGGTGCGTACTTCATTTTTTATCAAACGCAGCTTGAAGACCTTGAAAAAGAGCAGAAGAAAGAAACTGATCTTCGCGCAATGTTCGTAGAGAAAAAGAAACTGGCGGTTAATTTAGAGGCCTATCAACAGCAGCGCGCTGAAATCGAACAATCGTTCGGTGCCTTGCTGAAACAACTACCAACAAAATCGCAGGTTGATGCCTTAATTATCGATATCAACCAGGCAGGCTTGGGCCGTGGACTTCAGTTTGAACTCTTTAAGCCAAATCAAACGGAAAACTTGACAGAGTTTTATGCAGAGCGTCCGATTAATTTGAAAGTGATTGGTAATTATCATGATCTGGGTGCCTTTGCGAGCGACGTTTCAAAGCTACCGCGGATCGTATTGCTGAACGATTTGAAAGTTGACAACGTGAAAGACGGCACGCTGTCAATGGAAGCGGTTGCAAAAACATATCGTTACCTCGATCCAGATGAAGTCGCAGCGCAGAAGAAAGCTACAAAAGACGCGCAATCTAAAGCGGGGGCAGCTAAATGATGAAGTCTCTGCGTGTTATCTCTGTTGCCGCCCCGCTGCTGCTTGGTGCCTGCGGCGAAGGTTATTCCGACATCAAGCAATTCGTAAAGGATTCAGACAAGCAGGCTGTTCGCAAGATCGATCCGCTGCCACAGGTAAAACCGTTTGAGCCATTTGCATACGAAGGGTTTGATTTGCCTGATCCATTTAAACCCAGAAAACTATCAGTCAAACAGGATGCAGGTGGTGTGGCACCTGATTTAAACAGGCGCAAGGAGCCGCTGGAAGCATTCCCGGTTGAACAACTTGTGATGGTAGGAACAATCGTTCAGTCGGGCACTACATTTGGTCTGGTTCGCGCAGAAAAAACGCTTTATCGCGTAAAAAAGGGAAATTATATGGGTCAGAATTTCGGCCTCATCACTGGCATTACTGACACAGAAATCAAATTAAAGGAAATCGTTCAGGACACAGCAGGCGATTGGGCGGAAC
>JANXWW010000060.1 GCA_025350945.1 Burkholderiales bacterium | reverse complement strand
GTGTCAGCCAAACTTGGTAACGGCCTCGGCGCAATATACGAAGACTATCTATCGAAGCAGGTCACCCCTGAGCAGACGGCTAACAATGCGCTATCTGCCATTGCAGCCGGATATCAAGCCAATGCTGTGCAGGATGCCAGTGGACGCTACATGGTCACGGTACATCTGAACGGTGACGCTCCAGTTGCCGATATTGAAGCGGCACTGGTACGCTCGGGAAAGCTGCAAGTCACTGCCCGATCCGCCGCCTACCGCGCGGGTGTGATTGACGGCTGGTTGGCCATTCAACATGTCGACGCGATCTCGCGTATCAGAGGCATAAGTTCAGTCATTTTGTCACTGGCACCGCAAACCAATGTCGGCGCGACCACCCAACAGGGCGTCGTCCAGCATCGCGTGGATAAAATCCGGCAGGATGGTACTGGCATCACCATCGCCGCCATGTCGGATAGCTACAATGTATCGACGAATGCGATCAAGGAAGCGAACGATATCGCCTCGGGCGATTTGCCCGGCGTCGGTAACCCGGCAGGCAACACCACACCGGTGACGGTACTGCAAGACTTGTTGTCTGGCACCGATGAGGGCCGAGGGATGTTGCAAGTTATTCATGACATGGCCCCGAAAGCGCGTCTGGGTTTTGCCACGGCAGGATCGAGTCAGCTTCAGTTTGCGGATAATATTCGCTCACTGGCAGCGCTTCCCGGTGCGCCGCGCGTGGTGCCAGGTTTCAAAGCCGACATCATCGTGGACGACATCATCTTTTTGGCTGAGCCGATGTTTTCAGACGGCATCGTCGCGCAGGGTGTTAATGACGTAACGGCAGCAGGCACGCATTATTTTTCATCGGCAGGAAACAACCCTTCCGTCAAAGGTTATGCTTCTGATTTTCGCTTTATTGCGCCGACCGATACACCCACCACCGGCTCAAATATCAACTTGACCGGCGTGGCTCCTGCACTTTATGCAGGTGGCTTCCATAATTTTCGCGCAGATGGCACGCGCGATATTGCGCAAACCATTTTAAGAACCACGGGCACCGGGCCTGGTAACAGCAGATTGGTATTCCAATGGGATGATCCGTTCGATAAAGTGACGCCGGGCACGCAGACCTACTTCCAGAGTTTTAATTTTACAGGCACGCCGCCAACGGTAGATGCGTTCGTCAATGTGACTGCTGGCACGCCTACCCGCGTAGATGTTTTTGCGGCGACAGGTTCAGACTTTGATGCGATCGTTACCATAACTGATCCCAATGGCATCATTGTGATCAAGGACTACGACACCGGTACCGACGAAACAATTTTCTTTACACCAACCGTTACCGGCAATTACAAAATTACCGTGGCTTCATTTGGTGGCTCCACCGGTAACTTCAGTGTTCAGGCTTTTGCCAATAGTGCGGTGGGTGTCACGACAGATTTCAACGTCCTGTTTTTTGCCATGGACGGCACATTTATTTCGGCAGTGGCCGCCAATAACTTTTTGACCAATCAGCCAATCGAATTTACCGGTACCATTCCTTATCCAGTGGGTGCCAGTTCAATACAAATGGTGATTACCCGTGCCAACACGCCAGTGGGGCCCGGTGCTAATCGCCTTCGCTACATATTTTTTGACGGCAGCAATTCATCGACGGTTCCGGCGGAATATACGTCGTATCAGTATCCGGTGATCTACGGCCACAGCACCGCGCGCGATGGTCATGGTGTAGCCGCCTACAGCGCATTCCGCCCCTTCATTGCGGAAAGCTTTTCTTCGCCAGGGCCATCAACGATTATTTTTGACAACAATGGTAATAGGCTCGCGACACCTGAGGTGCGACAAAAACCCGATATTGCTGCCATGGATGGAGCCAACACGACTTTCTTTGGCGGCGATTCCGGTTCTGATGCTGATACCTTCCCCAATTTTTTCGGTACCAGTTGTGCGGCGCCTAACGCTGCCGCAATCGCCGCGCTGGCGCTGCAGGCCAACGGTGGCCCACGTTCGCTTTCGGTTAAACAGTTGAAAGCACTGCTGCAAAAATCCACCTTCCCGCATGATCTGGACCCCTATAAATCAACCGCGGTCGTGCAGACTAGCGGTGGTGTGTTAACGATTACCGTCAACGCAGACGGCAGCGGAACCAGTTCGGCGTATGCGAGTGGCCCGGTTGATTTAAAAGTGATCGATGTAAGTTATGCAGGCACCGGCGCAATCGCATCATTAACGCTCAACCTGCAGGGTGGCAACACCACCGGCGGTAACGTGAATACAAATATTCCGGGGCTTGTTTTTGATACCCGCGCAGCGGCTGTTGGAGGTTTACCGTTTACGCTGGGTACGTTAAATGGTCTGGCGGTAACTGACATTACGCCGACATTTTCTGTTCAACCACCAGCACCATCGGTTGTTGGTCAGTTCTCAACATTGGCGCTCAGTTTTGCACCTGACAGCTTCACCGGTGGGCGTAGTTTCACGTTCAACGTTGATCGCGATGAGCAGACCACCTCAAGTTTGACCGCGCCGGTAACCGCAGGCGGCAATTCAGCCGATTTGTGGGGCAGAACAGTGTCGTTACCATCAGGCGAACTTGCCGCCGGTGGGGTAACGGTTACCGGCACGATGAAAGATGGGTCAACCTTCACCGGCGTATTTATAAATAACATTGGCGCGGGCTATTCGCCGTTGGATGGTTATGGTTTTCTTGACGCGCAAGCGGCTACGGCACGCGTGGCAAAACCGAATGATCTTTCCGGTGATGGCAAGAGCGATATTCTTCTTCAGAGCACCGCCACTAGTACCGTTAGTGCTTTGCTGATGAACGGCACCACCGTGTTGAGCAGCGCTAATTTGCTCAACAATGATCCGAACTGGACAATCACGCACACAGGTGATTTTGACCGTGATGGTAAGGCCGATATTTTGTGGCGCAAAAAAGATGGCAGCGTCACGATATGGACCATGGATGGCACGACAGTGACCAGCACCGCCGGGCTTATTGGCGCTGACGCCAACTGGAGCGTAACCCATGTTGCTGACTTCAATGGTGATGGCTACGCTGATATCTTATGGCGTAACACGAACGGTGCAGTGACCTTATGGCTGATGAATGGCACCACGATCATGTCAGCCGTCGGCTTGCTCGGACCAGATGCAAACTGGAGTGTTAGCCATGTGGGTGATTTCAATGGTGATGGTAAAGCCGACATTCTGTGGCGCAACGTTGACGGCAGCGTCACAATATGGCTCATGAACGGTAGCACCGTGACTAGTGCTGTTGGCATACTCGGTGCTGATCCAAACTGGCGTGTTACGCACGTTGCTGATTTCAACGGTGACGGCAAAGCTGACATACTGTGGCGCAAAAATGATGGCAGCGTCACCATGTGGCTCATGAATGGCACTACAGTTACCAGCGCGGTAGGCTTATTAGGTCCTGACGCCACTTGGCGAGTGAGTTTCACAGCCGATTTCAATGGTGATGGCAACGCAGATATTCTATGGACAAATTTCGATACAGAAGCCGTGACGATTTGGTTAATGAATGGCGCTACTGTTACGAAAGCCGCGGGCATTTATGCTGGTTTCCCACCAGGTCTGCCACGGACGACACCACCTTCCTTTGTCTGGAAAGTAACCCAAACCCAGGATTTAAATGGTGATGGCAAAGCTGATCTTGTCTGGAGCAAATTCGACGGTAGCACCACAGTGTGGCTACTAGACGGCACGACTGTTAGCGCCACAGCAGGATTGACAGGACCGGGTTCAATTGTTCTTCCAAGGGAGCCGGGGAATCTAGCTGCTCCGCTGTTCTAGCGAGTGGCTAATTGCGCTTTATGCAATTAGGCAATTAAGCAACTAGGCAATATCTGTTCTGTTGAGAGTTGAAAAAAACGTCAGCGAATTAAAAATCGCTGACGTTTTTTTTAATTGGTTTGAACGCCTTTGTCAAAAACGGTTTCACCCAGCCAGCGGTGTGCGAAGCCCCCAGCACCTCACACCCAAACCGCTCCTTCATGCTGCGTTTTAATCCCAGCACCGCATTGTCTTTGCTGATAAGAGCCGCCGCTCGCGCATGCGCAGCCAGCGCTAGAAATTTCTGATCATCTTCGTCGCGACAACGCGGCACTTGGCCCAGCATTGATGCGCGTTCTGGCGTGATTTGCACGAAGCCCAAATACTTTTCCAGCGCGGCATTTTGTGCTGCTTGATCGAGCTTGAATATCGGATAAGCCAGCACACGAGTGAGCTCATCAATCAAGTCTTGATTGCTCGCGATCACAACGTCGCGCGCATTGATTGCCGCCATTAATTCCGGCATGCCGCCATCTTCGAACACCAGCCAATCGAGCACAATATTGGTATCGAGGACGATGATTGGCTTCATCATGCGACTTCGCCTGCCGCTACTCCCGACGCCCACGCCCACTGAAAATTAAAGCCGCCCAAATGCCCGGTGACATCCACCACTTCGCCGATGAAATACAAGCCTTTGACGGTCGTTGCTTCCATTGTTTTTGATGAAAGCTTATGCGTATCCACGCCACCTAACGTCACCTCAGCCTTGTTGTAGCCTAACGTGCCGGAGGGCTTGACTGCCCATGTCTCAAGTGCGGAAATCGATTCCGCATAAGCTCGATCCGTGAATTGATTATTCGGCTTTACCAGCGCGTGTACTTCGCTCCACTGCTGCGCGAACCGCTTCGGCAAAATATCGCTCAGCACATTATTGAATTGCGCTTTGCTGGCGCGCTGCTCATGCAGCCGTGTTGCTTGATTTGCGGCGGGAATGAGATTAATGTGAATCGGATTTTTTAAATCACCATCCTGCCAATACGATGAAATCTGCAAAATCGCCGGGCCCGAAATACCGCGATGCGTGAGCAATATGGCTTCACGAAATCGCCCGCCGTTGCAGCTCACTTCAGCATCAAGCGATAAACCAGAAAGATCGCCGAAGCGCTCGAGCGTTTGTGGATCAAAACTCAGCGGCACGAGTGCTGGGCGGGGTGGAATAATTTTTAAATCAAACTGTTCTGCGATTTTGTAGCCGAAGGGCGAGGCCCCAATTTTTGGCACCGCAAGGCCGCCGGTTGCGATCACCAGTGATGAAGCGACAAAATTTCCTATATCCGTTTTAACTGAAAATACATCGTTCTCACGCATGACGGTGCTCACCGCGCACGGCATTTTCCATTGCACATGGGCGCGATCACATTCCGTTTTCAGCATCTGAATAATGTCAGTCGCGCTCTCCTCGCAAAACAATTGGCCTAGAGTTTTCTCATGATATTTGATGCGATGTGATTCGACTAGCTTTATAAAATCTTGCGGCGTGTAGCGGGCGAGGGCGGAGCGACAGAAATGTGGATTTTGCGACAGAAAATTTTCTGGCCGGGTGTGGATATTGGTGAAATTACAACGACCACCGCCGGAGATGCGAATTTTTTCGCCGAGCTTGTGATAGTGGTCGATCAGCAAAACCCGGCGTCCGCGCTGCCCCGCGACGCTTGCACACATCATTCCTGCCGCACCTGCGCCGATGACAATGACGTCAAATTTTTCGTTCATTTGTTACTTAATTTTGCTAACCGCAGCATGCCGCGGGCAACTCACCGGATGATCGTTCACCATGCCGGTCGCCTGCATCAGCGCGTAGCAAATTGTGGAGCCGACAAAGGTAAAGCCACGCTTTTTTAGATCCTTGCACATGGCATCTGATATCGGTGTTTTTGCGGGTACATCAGCCATCGATTTCCAGCTATTCTGAATCGGCTTGCCGCCGACGAACGCCCAAATATATTTATCAAAACTGCCGAATTCTTTTTGCACCGCCATAAACGCATGTGCATTTTTAATCGTACTCGTGATTTTTAATCGATTGCGAATAATGCCCGCATCCTGCATGAGCGCTTCCACTTTTGCGGCATCAAATTTCGCCACTTTCTTCACATCAAAATTGTGAAACACGCGCCGATAATGTTGGCGCTTCGCCAGTACCGTCGCCCACGACAGCCCTGCCTGCGCGCCTTCCAGAATCAAAAACTCAAACCACAATTGGTCGTCATGCAGCGGAACGCCCCATTCTTCGTCGTGATATTTTGTATCGAGCGCACTTTTTGTGGCCCATGAACAGCGTTCCATTTTTGTTTCCTTAACTATTAAAACCGTATTTTTTTCGCGTAGCCCGTCAGCTCCAAATAACCGCGCCCCACGCGTTTTTTATTCTGAATCAAATCGGTGGCTCCTTCCCAATAAGTGATGCCGGTTGAGCGTGAACTGTCGAGCTCCTGATCGTTCATCCACGGTTTTAATTCGAATGATTCACTCGCCACATCGACACGCATGGCGACCGGGTAGGTTGCGCCGGTGCGCGGTGAGCGCCATGTTTCAATCGGTGTGAAAGTAATTTGCTGTGGCGACATTTTGGTTGCCCTTCCATCCGCCGTCACGCGCGTACCGCCTGCCCATATTGTCTGCCCGCCCACCCCGCGCATGCGAAACGCCATCACAGCACCGCCATCATCCAGATTCGCGCCCAGCCAATCCCAGCCCGCCGCCTCAGCAGCCAGATATTGGCTCGACCATTCATGATCAAACCACGCCTTGCCGGTGACAGTTTCTTCTTTGCCATCAACAATGATTTTGCCACTAACTTTAACCTGTGCCAGGCTCGCGTAATAGCTCGCGTGTTGTGGATTGCTGCTCTTTTGGCTGTAACCATTCTCACCCTGCGCAATCGGCGTCTGCGTGGGTGTTAGCGCTAGGTCGAGCGAGAAATCTTTGGATGAAATTCGCGCTGAAATAATGTTCTCACGCATCTGCATCGTCCATTTGTTCAACGCAATATCCATCATGCCAACCTTGGCGTGATTGCCAAATCCCGCGCGGGCAATTTTTTCATCGTGGCGCAATTTGCCATGACGTGCATCGGCAATCGCTGCGTGCGCGAACAGAATTTGTTGTGGCGCGAATTTTGATTTGCTGTCTTCGCCCACCCCAGTACGCGAGCGAAAAAACGTGACTTGAAAGCCGAGCGGCGTGCCGCTGCTGGTTTCAACATGTCCTGTGATATACCACCATTCCGTGCGAAAGTCAGGATGCGCGCCGTGGTCTTGCGGGAAGATCAGTTTTTGATTGGGCACCACTTCTGCGTAACGAATTTCTTCTGCTGATGCCAGCGACAACAGCGCATGCGTCATCGTCAAAACCATTGCCGCTACTGTTACCACTACATAGTAAATTAATCGCATCACGCGTCTTCTTTCACCGTCATTACCACTTGTTTCGACATCGCATATTTTCCACTGAGCACAGCAGAGATCGCAGTAAGCACAACCAGCGCCACTGACAATATCAACATCGTCATCCACGGCATATGCAGTTCCATACTCCAATGAAACGATTCGCGGTTCACGACAAAAATTAAAATTAATGCAATCGCCACGCCCAGCGCCAGCCCGATTGCTGCACCAAGCGCGCCAAGTAATGCACCTTCGGCACCGAGCAGTGCCGCGATCTCGCGGCGTGTGATGCCCAAATGTCGCAGCATGCCAAATTCGCGTCGTCGCGACCATGCCTGCGCCGAAAATGTGGCGCTGATACCAGCCAAGCCAACAAAGATTGCCGCAACTTCCAGCGCGTAGGTCACGGCGAAACTGCGGTCGAATGCAGCCAAGGAAAATTTGCGAATCTCGGCCGCGTCAGCGATGTCGAGTTTGTCACCGCCTGGCAAAGCACGAATAGCGGCAATGACGTTTGCTTTATTCGCGCCTGCCGCCAGTTTCAGCGACACATCATTTATTTTTTCATCCGCCGTCCACTGCAAATAAACATCGCGATCCATCACCATTGCACCAAAACTCCGCGCGTAGTCACGCCAAATGCCCGCGATAAAAACTGAATAGATTTTGCCGTCAAGCGGCAATTGAATTTTTTGCCCCGGTGCATAGCCATACAAATCTGCCACAGCTTCTGAAATCCAGATGTCAGGCAGCTTCTCAATATTGGATTCCACTGGCGCGCGTTTTAATACGCTCAAGGATTGCAAAACGTTTTCGCGCAGCGGTCGCGTGATTAGCGACACAGGTGGCTGTTCTGGTTTTGACGCATCCAATATCACGCTACGATAACGTAAAAAATCCGCATTTTCCACGCCTGGTAATGCCTGAAGAGCCTCGCCAGTGATAGGGTTCAGGGCATTGCTATCGCCGCTGCCTTGCCGCACATACAAATCTTGATTGAGCACACCGATCAGCCATTGTTCAAGCGATGATCGAAACGACACCACCATTATCAGCATCGCAATCATCAGCGAAAAACTAGCCACCACGCCGGTGATGCCCGCAGCAGAGGGGCCGGGCGATTTTTCGATATGACTAAGGCTTAATTGCGCGATAGCATTTTTGGGTCTGGGCAAACACGCAATGATTTTTGTGGAGACGATAGGCGAGAGTGCCAATACACCCAGCAACAACGCAGCAATCGCCGCATAGGCCAACCACGGAATATCGTCAAACGCAGGCAGCGCCAACAATAAGCCTGAGAAAATAATCAGTGCGACGCCAACCCACGTTGGTGGCAATTTGGTATCTGCGCCTTCACCATCGTTGGCCTTGATCGCGCGCGCGGGTGCTTCGGCTACGGCGGCGCGCGCGGGGATAAAGGCTCCCGCAATGCCAGCTGCCACGCCAAGGCCCGCAAAGAATGCCAGGGTCAGCCACGTCCATTTTGCAGTAGGCGCCGTGCCCGCAAAAAATCCGCTGCCAAGATCGCCGCCGAATTTAGCAAGTGCAAACGTGGCCAGCCATAGCCCGAGTGCCGCGCCCACTACCCCACCCATTAAACCTAAAACCGCGCCCTCGGCAATCAAGGCGCGCATCAGCTCAGCGCGTGTGACGCCGAGTGTTCGATACAACGCAAATTGCGCACGTCGTCGCAACACCGACAAACTCTGCGTGGAGAAAACCAAAAACCCTCCTGTGAACAGCGCGACTAACGAGAGCACGGTGAGATTGATGCGATACGCTTTTGAAACTGCCGCACTTTGTTTATCGGTTTGTTCGGGCGTGGCGATGATCGCACCGGCGGGCAATTTTCCGCTGATCTCGCGCGCAACTTCTACAGGATTCGCGCCGGGGATCAAACGAATATCGATTCGCGAAATTTCACCGATTTGGTTGAAGAGTGTTTGTGCGCCAGCGATGTCGATGATCGCGAGTGGGCCAGAATAGCCCGCTAATTCTGCTTTGCCAGAAACCACGAGTGGGTATGATGCGCCGCCGACAATGACTGAGAATTGACGCTTATCTTCGCCACCAACAAGCACGCGCGCAGCTTGATTGAGAAAAACATGATCGCTGCGCAACATCGCAAACTGATCGTTACTTGGATAGGCCTCGCCCGCAAATCCCGGCTGGAGTAACGCCGCGCGGAATATATCAACGCCTATAAATTTTATCGTGCGCTTTGTTTGCGTAGCCTGAAGCGCCCCGCCAGTGCTAGTGTTTGAGGCAGTGCTTATAAACGTTGCATCGCCCTCAATCACCGGGCTCGCTATTTGTACGCGTTCATCAGCAGCGATTATTTCGAGCAATTTCTCGTCGAATTGCGCCGAGCCGCCACGTCCGGCACGAACCGACAAATCCGCATCACCGCTCAATGTGCGTGTGGCCTGCTGCATTTCGCCAATCGCGGATTGATTAATGACATGAACCGCCAAACCTAGCGCAACCCCGAGCGCTATGCCCGCAAGCGCGAGCAAAGTGCGGCCGAGATTGGCGCGCAAAGAGGCTAAAAATAATTTTGCGAGCATTACGAAAACAATCGCGGCTGTAGACCCGCACGCGTGAGCATGACCGCGCGATCTGCCGTGCGCGCGGCGATGTCGCTGTGTGTGACGATAATCGCGGTGGTGTTGTTGCGGCGAATTTCGGCGCGCAGCAAGTCGAGAATTTGCAGCGCGGTATCCGGATCAAGATTGCCGGTCGGCTCGTCCGCCAGCAAAAGGCGCGGGCGATGGGCAAGAGCACGGGCAATCGCCACGCGTTGCATTTCGCCACCGGAAAGTTCGCGCGGCAATGAAACGCGTTTATCACTGAGGCCAATAGCGGCCAGCATGTCAGCCACCCGTGC
>JANXWW010000396.1 GCA_025350945.1 Burkholderiales bacterium | reverse complement strand
GTCGATTATGCGCATCGTCAATCCGGTGATTGTCGAGCCGTTACTCGCAGAATGGTTGATCGAGAAAACCGAAATCGCCGCACAAATGGCGGTGTTCCATCAATTTCAAAGTGCTACCAAACGAGATGAAAAAGCGAAGGCCACCGTCGCCCTCAAAACCGCCACCCAACGCTACATCGCCTTCAAAGAACGACTCAAAAATTTCAAGGTGCTCGACCCCGCCTGCGGCAGCGGCAATTTTTTATATCTGGCTTTACAAGCGCTAAAAGATATTGAACTGCGCATCGGGCTGGAGGCTGAAGAGCTAGGCCTGGAGCGGGGTTTCCCCGAAGTTGGCCCGCAGGCGATGCATGGTATTGAGATTAGCCCCTATGCCGCCGAGCTCGCCAAAGTGACGGTGTGGATTGGCGATATTCAGTGGATGCTCAAACATGGATTTGCGCCGAGTCGTGAACCGATTTTGAAAACGCTGGATCAGATTCAGTGTCGCGATGCGTTGATGGATATTCATGAAGAAATGATCGTGGAGGATGGGCGCGAGACTATTCGCCAGATCACAAAGCCGACATCGTGGCCGGTAACCGATGCGATCATCGGCAATCCCCCGTTTCTCGGCGGCAGCAAAATGCGCGAGCAGCTTGGTAACAGCTACACAGAAGATTTGCGCTTCATGTATTTGCATAGCGTGCCCGGCGGCGCGGACTTGGTGTGCTACTGGTTTGACAATGCGTTGAAGATGGTGAGGCACGCCGCCGACACGGATCGTCCCACGCGCGCGGGCTTGGTGGCGACGAATTCGATTCGCGGTGGCGCCAATCGAAAAGTATTGGAACGCATCGTCGCCGAGACTCAAATTTATAACGCGTGGAGCGATCAAGAGTGGGTGAACGAAGGTGCAGCGGTGCGGGTATCGATTGTTTGTTTTGAAGGCCATGCCGCCACATCTAACCGTCATATTGAACGCAGTGAAATATCTGCTTTGGTGGGCAGTGAAGGAACATCAGCAGCAGATTCCTCGGCAAAAGCACCTCGGTATGACAAGGTTTTAGATGGTCGCGTTGTGGCGCATATCAACGCCGATTTGACGGGCAATAGTAGCGATGCTGACCCACTTGACCTGACCACTGCCAATACGCTTAAAACAAATCTTGCGATCTGCTTTATGGGCGCGTCGAAGAAAGCGCCGTTCGATATCGACGGTGAGCTCGCGCGCAAATGGCTCCAGTCGCCCAATCCACACGGAAAGACAAATGCCAACGCGCTGCGCCCGCTGTGCAATGGAATTGATTTGACCAGACGATGGGGTGATCGCTGGGTGATTGATTTTGCGGCGGGGTGTAGCGAAGCCGATGCAGCGCTTTACCAACTGCCATTTCAGTACGTGGTTGAACATGTAAAGCCCACCAGCAGTAAAAATCGGGATCGCTCTGTTGCCCAAAATTGGTGGCGCATGGCACGGCCACGCGCAGAAATGCGAGCGAAACTGTCGCGTGTGAAGCGTTATATCGCAACAGTTTCGGTGGCAAAGCATCGAACATTTGTCTGGCTGCCGGCATCTATCCTGCCGGACCAAGCGCTCTTGGCATTTGCACGCGATGACGATGAAACCTTCGGCGTCCTCCATTCGCGGCTTCACGAGTTGTGGTCGCTCAAATTAGGCACGTCTCTCGAAGACCGTCCTCGCTACACGCCAACGACCTGTTTCGAAACCTTCCCCTTCCCCGAAGGCCTCACGCCCAACCTCAAGCCCGCGCAATACACTAACCCGCATGCCGCCGCCATCGCAACCGCTGCGGCACGATTGAGTCAGCTACGTGAAAATTGGTTGAATCCGCCGGAGTGGGTGGATGTCGTGCCGGAAATGGTCGCGGGTTATCCCGACCGCATCATCCCTAAACCCGAATTCGCCAAAGCGATCAAAGAGCGCACGCTAACGAATCTCTACAACGCTCGCGCCAAAGGCGAAGTGCAATGGCTCGAAGATGCGCATCGCGCGCTTGATGCCGCTGTGGCGGCTGCCTATGGCTGGGTGGATTTTTCGTGTGACATGGCGGATGACGAAATACTGCGGCGATTATTGGCGCTGAATCTGGCGCGGGCTTGATTCAGCGCCTTGATGCCAACAGCGTGATGCCGACAGCGCGAATTTGTGCCTATGATGTAAAATAAACGCATTAAATTACGAACAAGGAAACGAAAATGAAAAC
>JANXWW010000291.1 GCA_025350945.1 Burkholderiales bacterium | reverse complement strand
GATTGATCCATCGACCTTGATTAATTTCTTCGGTCCGTTCAATAGTGTCGGCGGCGGCGTGTCGATTGAAGGTGCGAAATCGATCAAATTTTTCCGTCGTCACAAACTGAAAAGTACCGTGCTGGAGACCGACGTATTTCCTGGCTTTGCGACCGATTGGCAGCAGCCGTTTGCGGTCATGTTGACGCAAGCGACCGGCACCTCGATCATTCATGAAACGGTTTACGAGCGGCGCTTTGATTATTTGAACGCGTTGTCAGCGCTGGGTGCTAAAACGCAAATTGAAACGCATTGTTTAGGCTCGGTTGCCTGCCGATTTCGCGGCCGCGATTTCCCGCACAGCGCGATTATTCAAGGGCCCACACCGCTGCATTCGGATGGCTTGACGTTAAATGTGCCCGATCTTCGCGCAGGCTTGGCGTATGTGATGGCGGCAGCGTTGGCGTCGGGTGAAACTTCCATTACCTCAATCAACCGGATCGAGCGCGGTTACGGCGATTTGATTGAGCGGACGAAGGGCTTGTCGCTATCGCTATCGAGAGTGGATTAAGTTATTTCTTGGCTACCGAGCGCGCAATAAAATCCATAATGCGTTCGGTGTAGCGATAGTCCGGGCTGGAAAAACCGGTGAGTGCATCACGCACATATTGTTGCGCTTTCAGCGCACCCACCAGTGCCGGATTGGCACTGAACTGCGCCGATAAAATCGTGAAATCTGTTGACGAAATATCATCGTCAAGCAATGCAGAAATGCCCATGTCTTCGCCTATTCCCTCGTCCATCTTGTCATTACCCTGATTGTTTTGGTCTGAATTCATTCCAGCCTCGCGCGAATGGTTGAATCCAGCATTGAATTAATATCATTCGCCACACTTTCGCGCGCACGAAAAATAAGCGATCTAACGGTGTTTAACGGCACACTGAGCTTCTCGGCGATCTCGATGTAACTCAGACCTTCCATTTCGCGCAGCAATAGCGCATCACGCATTTGCGCGGGCAAGTCATTCACCGCCACTTGTATGCGTGCCAGTAACTGTTGCGTCGCCACTTCATCTTCGGGACTGCTGGCGGTGCGCTCGCCCGCACGTGCGCCAATTAATGCGTCGTCGGAGCCAAATTCATCGGTTAACGCATCCAGCGATACGGCATTGTCTGCACGGCCATGCCCATCGCGGTGGTACGAAGTTGCGGTGTTCCGAGCAATCGCATAAAGCCAGGTTGAGAACGCGCTTTCAAACCGGAAATTAGCCAGCCCCCGATAGGCGCGCAAAAATGTTTCCTGTGTCAATTCTTCTGCCACGCTGTCGTTGCGAACCATTGAGTTGATGCTGGCCGCAATACGGCGTTGATACTTCACCACCAAAATTTCAAAAGCACGCAAATCTCCGTCGACAAAGCGACGAATCAATAAATCATCGACTTTTGCCTGCTCAGAGGATGCAACAGTGCGCGCTTTTTTATCGACGACACCGTCCGTTGCAGATGTATCAGCAGTTCGCGTTTTCATTACTCCCAATGTTACAGGCGAGCGCGATGAATGTGCAAATAAATTGATCATTGCTGAAGATGCGTCTGCAATAGCAGTGTCGAACGATTTCAAATTTAGTTCCTGTTTATGCTTTTTTCAACTCTACCCAGGCCGTACACCATGCTTCTGGGCTTATGCCGTCATCACCTGCCATCAGCTTGCAGCCACCATTGTCCTTGGCTGTTTTGCCGGGCACGAAATGCATGCAGTTCGAACATTTATGGCCGTCTTTCGGTTTGTCCTGATAGCCCAGTGCCGCGCGTAGAGGGCTCGGTGCCGCCATCGTCGCATTGGAAATTGATAACAAAGGAATACTGGCTAAACCGAGAGACATTATTTTGAGTGCTTCACGACGGCTATGGATATTCAGGTCTTTCATTGGGTATCTCCTCAGATAAAAAATAACAACAAAATTGCGCCTCGCGTCTATGACGGCAAGCGATACTAAAAGTTGCAAGCGCATGATACTCGAAAACCTCGCCAGAGGCCCAAGCTCCGCATGGAGCCTGTCGTTTCAGCCTAAAAATGCTCTGACAGCGCGCCTGTGCTTGTGTTTTATTTGCATTACAGGTAGAACGAAAAGATAGTTCCGTAGGCCAGGTTGCGTTGTTGCCTGGCCGGGGATAAATGTCACTTTCCTCTTGATTTTTTATATGCCGCCATGATTTCAGATGTCAAAGTTGCTGTCAACGAACCATCAACATCAAGACAAAACTGATTGACCATCCGCGATAATCATAAAAAAGCTGTCATCATTTGCATATTCGAAAAATCTGTTAATTCACAATTATAAGCACTAGACAAAGCCAAGAAATACCGGGAGCGAAACGAAAAATAGGGAGGCACATGAGGCCTGGCGTCAGAAATACCGTAATTACCTTGACTCTGCTTGGCGTGCTTGGCGGCGGTATTTACTACTCTGCCCATGATCGGCAGCAGGAGATCACGACACAGCGCACGATTGAAGGCGAAGCAAAACGCGCGGCAGCGATGGTGGAATTAAACGGTTTGATTGCGCTGGATGTGGAGCCGTTTTTCAAAGACCCACGCGTGATTAAAATCCTGGAAGAAAATAATTTTCGCGCCAACGTAGTGCGCGTCGGTTCGCGCGAGATGGCCAGCAAAGTTGTTAAAGAATCGTCCCCCGATTTCTTTATGCCGTCTGGCGTGGTAGCAGGCAACCAGATCAGCGATGCCGCCAAAAAAGCGGGCTACACCACGGCCACCTATTCGCCCTTCTACACGCCAATGGTGATTGCGTCGTGGGCACCGATTGCGAAAATTCTGGCGTCAAATAAAATTGCCGAACCCGCGCCAGATGCGGGTGCCAAAGACAGCGTTTATAACGTCGATTTAGCCAAGCTCGTCGAGGTGATGCTGGCTAAAAAACGTTGGCGCGATCTACCGAACAGCGCCGGTTACGATGTAGGCCGCAGTGTATTAATCTCGACCACGGACGTGCGTAAATCGAATTCCGCCGCGATGTATTTGGCGCTCGTAAGCTACGCGATTAATGGCGCCGAGACCATCAGCAATCGTGAGGCCGCGCGTAAGGTCGCGCTGCAGGTGGCCGAGCTTTTCAAGCGACAGGGTTATCAGGAAAGCTATGTGAACGGCAATTTTGATGATTACGTTGGCATCGGTATTGGCAAAACGCCACTCGCGTTTATCTATGAAAATCAGCTGGTCAGTTACGCCCTTACCCGCAAATCCATCGATAAAGATATGGTGCTGATGTATCCGAAGCCAACTATTTTTAACAAGGTGGTGGTGGTAACGATGCGCGACAAGGCGAAGGCATTTGCTGATCTTTTGGGGACGAATCCGGCGCTACTCCAAATCGCGACTGAATATGGATTTCGCACCACCAATTCAGCGGCGCTGGTTGAGGCCAGCGTAAAAGCGGGCTTGTCGATCAAATCACGTATTGTTGATGTGGTCGATCCGCCCAGCTTTGAGATGATGAGTGAAATGATTGATGTGATTACGGCTGAATTAAAAAACTAGGAGCGGCATATGATTTTGATTTCGTCATCACATCATGCAAAATCGGCAAAAAATGCGCTACTGCTTGCTGCTGCATTTGCGCTCACCAGTATCCTCGCCGCATGTGGGCGCAGTGAAGCGCCGAAGCCATCATCTGCTGTATCCGCAAGCGTTGCAAACACCACGCCCGCCGTGGATCAAAATGCCTTAAGCATACTGGCCACGAGCGACTTGCGTGATATTGAACCCATTGTTGGCGATATCGAAAAAGCCACCGGTGTGCGTGTCACGTTTAAATTCGGTGGCACGTTCGAAAGCACCGAAGCTGTGCAAGCCAACAGCGCCGGCACCGATGCCGCGTGGTTTGCAAATGCTAAATATCTGCTCTCCGACCCCGCAGGCCAGGCACGGGTGAAATTGCAGGAAAAAATAATGTTGTCGCCGCTCGTGATTGGCGTATCCGAATCAAGCGCCAAACAACTCAAATGGGATGGCAATGCCAAAGTCACTTGGGGCGATGTGATGAAGGCCGCCAAGAGCGGCAAGCTGCGTTACGCGATGAGTAATCCCGCGTCCAGCAACCAGGGCTTTATGTCGGTGATGGGCGTGGCGGCGGCAATCTCGGGCAAGAGCGAGGCGCTGACCGTGGCCGATGTCAACCGTGATGCGGTGCGCGATTTTCTTATTGGCTATAAATTGATTGGGGATAATTCCACTTACCTGAGCCAAAAATTCAAGGAGCGGCAAGGCAATGGGCCGGATGAAATTAACGCGTTCATCAATTACGAATCATGGCTGTTGTCGCTGAACGCAAAAGGTGAACTCAAGGAAAAACTCACGCTCGTGTATCCGCACGAGGGCGTGGCGACCGCGGATTATCCGCTAATGTTGTTGAACGACGCCAAGCGCGAGCAATACCAAAAAGTGGTGGCGTATTTAAAAAGTGAATCTGCACAGCTCTGGCTGGCTGAGAAAACATTGCGTCGCCCGATCAATCCAGATGTCGCTAAAAAAGTGGCTAGCCTCTTTCAGACAGATCGTGTGCTGATTGAATTACCGTTCACCACAGATCGCGCGGTAGCCGATTCGCTGATCGAATCGTATCTCAACGAATATAGGGTGCCGACCGCATCCACGTTTGTGCTGGATGTGAGTGGCTCGATGAATAATGAAGGACGATTGATAAAATTGGTCGATTCGCTAAAGGCTATCGCCGGCGCGGATAATTCCATCACGGGCCGCTTTTCACGCCTCACCAGTCGAGAGCGTTTGTGGCTGATGCCATTCGCATCAAAAGTTCAGAACACGACCCGATTCGAGATTCCCGCTGCTGCAAAGCAAGCCGACAAGGAAGCACGTTTCGCCGAAATCCGGACGTATGCCGACAACCTGCGTGCCAATGGCGGCACCGCACTTTATGATGCGATTTATGCCGCGCTCGAGCAGCTCGATGGCGAGCGCGCCAAGGCGCCGGGTTACGCGTATTCGGTGGTGGTGTTTACCGACGGCCAACGCACCGAGGGCATGGAGATTGATGCATTCATGAGTCGATATGCGGCGCTATCCGATCAGGCGAAGAAGATTCCAGTGTTTCTAGTGCTCTATGCGGAAGGCGACGAAAAGGCGCTGAAAAAAATCGCCACAGCCACGGGCGGCAAAGTATTCGATGCACGTAAAGTAGCGCTGGCCTCCGTGTTTAAAGAGATTCGTTCTTACCAATAATTTTCTGACGATATGATCCTCTGGCGTTATCTCAATTCCCCCGCCAATTGGTGCGGCCTCTTGCTGGCAATCGCGGTAGTCGCCGCACGCGCGTATGGCTTGCTTGGCGTTGGCTGGGGATTCGTGGCGCTAATTGCCTACGGCGCAGGATTCTGGATTGGCAAAACATTTTTTGGCGCGCCACAATTAATCGTGACCGATCTGGCCGCGCTGGATGCAGCATTGACTGATCGCGATGCGCCTGTTGCCATCGCCGAAACGCTTCTGGCCATTCGCGACGTGGCGCGCCGCGATTCTGCGAATCATTTCAATATTGTGCAGCAAGGACAGGTGATTGCGTTAGCCGATGCGATTGAAGCGCTGCACAAAGAATGGCTCAAATCGGGTCAGCATTTATCGGTTGAAGATGCGTTTGTCGCAAAACGTTTAGCACTAGACTATTTGCCTGACACGATCCGAGGCTATCTGGCGATTCCACCGAAATTTGCGGCGACAAAAATCGTTGCGCAAAATAAAACACCCGCGCAATTATTTGATGACAGCATTCGTGAAATGCAGCATAAAGTTGAACAATTACAAAACGATTTGAGCGCAAAAGATGCGGAAGCGTTTGTCGATCATGCGCAGTTTTTGAATCAGAAATTTGGTGCATCCTCAATTTCGCCAACTGCCAATATCACGAAAAATCTTAGTTAACATTTAACCAACATCGCGGAGCATTCCATGTCAGAATTCACTTCTCCTTTAATTCTCACACCACCCGAAGTCATCACGCCCATCGCACCCAATCAAAGCATGGAAGCCGTGCCGCTCAAGCCGGAAGTGAGAGCTGCGGTGGCCGCGCAAGTGGATCGATTTATTGATGCGCTGGTGACTGAAGACATTCACAGCGATGCCTTCAAGGCTAAGCTGGATAGCGCGTTCCGGCTTGGTAAAGAGGAAGCCTCGATTGCATCTAATTTGATGACCGGACGTTTTATGGAACGCAATTTTGTTGGTGTTGAAAGCTCGGCCGCGTTCAAAGCTATTGGCGAATTACGTGGCCATTTGGATGAGTTAAATCCCGGCAAAGAAGGCGATTTGTTCAGCAAGCAAAAAATACTGGGCATCATTCCGTTCGGCAACAAGCTTCAAGCCTACTTTCGTAAATACGAATCGGCGGCTTCGCAATTAAATAAATCGATGGAGCAAATTTACGTCGCGCGCGATGATATGCAAAAAGATGAAGTTGAGATCGAATCGCTGCGCGGCAAGTTGTGGGAAGCGATGCAAAATCTGAAAGCGGCGATTGAATTTTCTCAACAGCTTGATAGCAAAATCGCCGATAAAGTGGTGTCGCTAAAAGTGAGCCAGCCTGAGCGCGCAAAGGCGATGGAGCAGGAAGTTTTGTTTTACGCGCGGCAAAATCTATCGGA
>JANXWW010000247.1 GCA_025350945.1 Burkholderiales bacterium | reverse complement strand
CGCCTAAACGCTGAACTCAATTTGCTCAAGTCAAAACCGGCCAATCGTGAGGTGATTTTGAGCACCTGGAAATCCGTCTCGCGCGAATCACGTTATGACGCTTCCATTGTCGCCACCGTCGCGCGCCGCCTGAACGCGCTGGATTGCGGCGATGATGCCAAGCTCATCATTGATGAAACTGTTGATGAACGTGGTGTCGAGCGTTGGGACAGTGGTTTGGCCGCCGTCTATGCAGAGTGCAAAACAGAATCCACATCGACGCAGATTGAGCGCGCGGAAGGCTGGCTACGCCAACATGCGCGCGACGCCGTATTGCTCGCGGCGCTCGGCAAGCTGTGCATGCGCCAGGCTTTGTGGGGCAAGGCGCAGAGCTATCTGGAAGCGAGCGTGGCATTGGCACCGACGCTGGACGCACACATGACGCTGGCGCGGCTGATGGAACAAATCGGCAAACGTGACGAAGCCATTCGCCATATTCGCCGCAGTGCTGAGTTGGCGCGATAAATTAAATTGCCATCTGCCTGAAGAGCCAATATCTACGGGTATCTACAGGGCATATGCTTCAAACGTCGCATCCATATTAGGCCTTGGGGCACTGCGATTTACAATTTGACAGGTGATGTAATGAGAAAAAATAATATTGTCTTGCTGTTTATGATTTGTTTTAGCACAGCCGCAATGGCAGATGATGGCGGGATGTTGCGCTGTCGTGGCTTGACCGATACCGTGGCGCGGCTGGCTTGTTATGATGCGTTGCCGTTACCATCCATTGCGGTGAAAGCAGCGCCTCCTATCGCCACAATTGCACCGCAAACGCCTGCGCAATTCGGTTTGGAAAGCAAAGCCTACAAGTCGGAACTTGATTTAATTGAGAGCCGTATCGTGGGGCGTTTCGAGGGCTGGAATGCGGGTTCGCGGATTAAGCTGGAGAATGGGCAGGTGTGGCAGGTGAGTGATGATACGTCGCGTTTTATGGATTTTAATAATCCCAAAGTCATCGTGCGGCGTGGTGCATTGGGCGCATTTTATCTGGAAATCGATGGCACCAATCACTCACCAAAAGTGAAGCGCGTGCAGTAAACGCTTAAGCCAGCCCCAACATCAATCCCATATTCTGCACGGCAGCGCGGCCTGCACCCTTGCCCAGATTATCGTGGCGCGCAACAAGTACCGCCTGCTCGGTTTTTGGATTATCAAAAACAAATAATTCAAGCCAATTTGTGTCGTTCAATGTTTCCGGATCAAGCTCGGCGGGCGGCTCGTTCGTGTAAGGTTTCACGGTGACGTATTTTTGTCCTGCATAGTGTTTGCTCAATGCTGCATGCAGCTCAATGCCTGATACTGTTTTTGGTAACGACCATAACGCCAATGGAATTTCGACCAACATGCCTTGACGGAACGCGCCAACAGATGGCGTGAACACCGGCGTGTGCGTGAGGTGAGAGTAGTGCTGCATTTCGGGCAGATGTTTGTGTGCCAATTTCATGCCGTAAGCGATGAATTTGGTTTTTGCATTTGCACCGTTTTCGTTTTCGAACGCTTCCACCATTTGCCGCCCGCCACCGCTATAGCCGGACACGCCCCAGCAGGTTGCCGCGAAATCTTTAGGGATCAAGCCAGCGTCAACTAGCGGACGCATTAAAGCGATGAAGCAAGTGGACCAACAACCGGGGTTCGCCACCCGCTTGCTTGCGCGAATCAATTCTGTTTGTGCGGGTGTTAATTCAGGAAAACCAAACACCCAGCCCGGTGCAATCCGATGCGCGGTGCTGGCGTCAATCACGCGTACATTCACATTTTCAATCATCGAGACAGATTCTTTTGCCGCATCATCGGGCAAACACAACACCGCTAAATCGACCATATTCAGCAAGCGTTTACGCTCCGCCAAATCTTTGCGTTTGTCAGCCGCGATGCTGACGACTTCCACGTCGCTGCGCTCGCGCAACAAATCGCGAATCAATAATCCCGTGGTGCCGTGTTCGCCGTCGATGAAAATTTTTGCGGTCATGATTGAACTGCCCCGATGCGAAATATTAGGCTTGCTTGAGCATTGTGCCGGCGTCGGACACTTCAAATTTGCCGGGTGCTTCGATGTTTAATGTTTTGATGACGCCGTTTTCAACCAGCATCGAAAAACGCATCATGCGCGTGCCCATGCCGAATGCGCTGGCATCCATTTCGAGTCCGAGTGCTTTTGTCCACACGGCAGAGCCGTCACCAAACATGCGCACTTTGCCGTCTGTTTGCTGGTCTTTCGCCCACGCGCCCATCACGAACGCATCGTTCACCGACACGCACCAGATTTCGCTCACACCTTTGGCCTTGAAGTCGCTCACGTGGTCACGATAGCCGGGCACATGTTTGGCCGAGCAGGTCGGCGTGAAGGCACCGGGCAGGCCGAACACGACAATTTTTTTGCCCTTGACCAGGTCAGCCACGTTGAATTTATTGGGCCCGAGCGCGCAGCCTTCAGTTTCAACTGCGATGAATTCGCTCAACACGCCATTGGGAAGAGTATCGCCAACTTTAATCATTCAAAGCCCCTTAATTTAAAGTAATTTATGCAACAACAGAATTTGCGGGAATCGAATAAGTGAACGAATCTGCAAAAAATTCATCATCTGGCAAGCCGCGCTCGGCAAACGCTTTCTGACCCGATTCAACCATGATCGGCGCGCCACAAGCATAGACCTGGTAGCCGCTCAATTTATCAAAATCATCCAGAATCGCTTGATGCACGAGGCCGGTACGACCTTGCCAGTTGTCTTCAGATTTGGCATCAGACAGCACCGGAATAAAACTGAAGTTCGGATGCTCTTTTGCCCACTGTAATGGTAATTGTGCCATGTATAAATCGGCGAGGGAGCGACAGCCCCAATACAGCACCATTTCGCGATCAATGTGGGTAAAAAACGCGTGTTCAATCACGGCCTTGATCGGTGCGAAACCGGTACCGCCCGCCATGAAAATAATCGGCTTGTCCGAATCCTCGCGCAGAAAGAACGAGCCATGCGGACCTTCGAAACGCAAAATTGCGCGATCTCGCATATCGTTAAACACATGATCTGAAAATTGCCCGCCAGGAATGTGCCGAACATGAATTTGAATATAGCCATCTTCGTGCGGCGCATTCGCCATTGAGTAGCTGCGGCGGGTGCCGTCTTTTAGCAGGATGTCCAGATATTGCCCAGCCAAAAACTGCAAACGCTCCTGGGCGGGCAGCTTCAGTGACAGGATCGCCACATCAGGTGCGGGCTTTTCCACTTTTTCCACGCGACACGGCAGCGTGCGAATTTGTATGTCGCCCGTACCGCCGATTTCTTTTATATCGAGCGTTAAATCCGAGCAGGCTTTGCCCACGCAAAAAAGTGCTTTGCCTGCGGCCTTTTCTTCCGCTCGCAAGGTACGTTCCTGATAAACGCCATAGTCGAATTCACCCGACACGAGTTTGCCTTTGCAGGAGCCACAGGCGCCGTTGCGGCAGCCATAGGGTAGGCCAATGCCTTGACGTAGTGCGGCTTCCAGAATGGTTTCATCGGCGGCCGCTTTGAACGTATTGCCCGACGGCGAAAGAGTGATTTGATATTCAGGTGTGCTCATTGTTTTGGAACGCTTTCCGGCAGAACAGTGACAGGCTAATTTATACTTCAGCGCTAAATGAAAATGAATCGAAAAATATTGATTGTTGGTTTTGGTGATGTGGGCGAGCGCTTGGCCAGCATGTTGATTAATAGATATCGGGTCTTTGCCCTGGTTCGCAAGTCTGATCGTGCTTCATTCGCTCGCAAGCTGGGCGTGATACCTGTATTGGGCGATCTGGATGATCCACAATCACTGAACCGCATTGCTGGCCTTGCCGATATCGTGTGCCACTTTGCGCCGCCACCTTTGCGCGGTACCGAAGATAGTCGCACCCGACATTTACTTGCTGCACTCCATCAAAATCGAGCGACGATGCTACCACAGCGCCTCGTTTATATCAGCACCACAGGCGTTTACGGTGATTGTGGCGGCGACTGGATTGACGAGGCGCGTAATGTCGCGCCATCCACAGATCGGGCGATTCGTCGCGTGCATGCCGAAAGTTTGTTGCGACAATGGGGCGTGCGCACCGGTGTAAAAATTTCGATTTTGCGCGCGCCCGGCATTTACGCATCGGATCGCCTGCCCACTGAGCGCTTGCACAAGGGTACGCCTGCGCTGATTGCGGCGGATGATGTATTTACCAACCACATTCATGCTGATGATTTAGCGCGTGCAGCGCTCACCGCCATCACGCGCGCATTGCCCAATCGAATTTACAACGTCGTTGATGATTCGGATATGAAAATGGGCGACTATTTTGATGTCGTGGCCGATCATTTCAGGCTTGTGCATGCACCGCGTGTGAGCCGTGAAGTGGCTGCTACGGTGATTAGTGCGCCGATGTTGTCATTCATGAGCGAATCGCGGCGCATTGGTAACCAGCGGTTGAAGCGTGAGTTGCGTTTTCGATTCAATTATCCGACGGTGGCGGATTTATTGAAGGAGCTTGGCCCACCAGCAGGCTAAGGTTCGCGTCGGAATTCGCCGTCGAGGGTGTTGCCGGATGTGGGCGCAGTTTGCGATGGGCGAGCTGTGCGTGAATGACCGTGCGCGTGCATGAAGGCCGGTTCGCGCACGGGAATAAGCAACAGCACCATCGCCATCACGTCAGAAATCAAACCGGGAAAAATCAGCAGCAAGCCCGCGAGCACGGTGCGAAAGCTGTCGATAAACGCCGCGAGCGAAAATTTGCCTTCCGATAACGCGCTGGTTAAACGTGAAATAAGTGAAAAGCGAGCTTGTTTAATCAGCACCACACCGGCCATTGCCGCAAACACGAGCCACGCCAATACCCAGCCGCCGTGGCCTGCCGGGCCCATCGCCAGATGATAAAGAATCGCACCTTCCGCGAGCGGAAAACCGATTAAAAGTCCAATAATCAAGAACCGCATTTACGTTTCCTTTCGCTACTTTTTTCACTTCTTCTATCGCTTCTTCTATCGCTTCTTTTGTGGCACCTTCAAACCAACTCGTAAAATTTAAATTGGGTCACTTATTAGTTTCACCACACTAACCCACCAAATTAAAGCTGTAAAGACCTTGGCAGGTGCTAAATTGAATTTAGCATATGACTTGCGATCTAAATTTAATCATCAGCCACAGGTAACCCATTAGTCGTTAAGATACTCTTTCCGCTCACGCTCTGACCGACTGGACGCGAATGTTCACAAATGAATGAGAAAAAAATGTTCCGATTGCGCGTTTTCAAACTGTTTTTCCTGCTATCCGTTTTACTGGTTCTGGTGAGCCTGACCTCGCTTAATATTGGTGCGGCACCCTCCACAGCCGACGATTTGCTGCCTGCGGAAGATGCGTTCAAAGTTTCCGCTCGATTCAAAGACGCCAAGACCATTGAACTGAACTATCAAATTGCCGATGGCTATTACATGTATCGCAAGCGTTTTCGTGCCGCCAGTGAAACGCCGCAATTCAAGACGGGCAAGATTGCCGCGCCAATTGGCTTGGTCAAGCAGGATGCCACTTTTGGGAGGGTGGAAACATATCGAAAAAGTGTGCGTGTACTGTTGCCAGTTACCAAGCTGGGTGTGAAGTCTGACGACAAGATGATTAAAGTCGCCGTGACTTCCCAAGGCTGCGCGGACGTGGGTGTGTGCTATCCACCGCTTCGTCATGATCTGGTCTTGCAGCTTGGTTCTGGCGACGTTGTGACGCCAACGTTGCCAGCCGACGCGGGCAAACCATCATCATCGCAAATGCCCACTGCATCCACGCCAAGCATCGCGGATATGGTTAAAAAAGCCCCTTGACGATGATCCGCCCCAAGCTGGCCATTGCGATGGCGGCAGCCCTGATGTTTTTGTTAGCAGCGGTTGCGATCACGATTAGTTATGTGACGACGCCTAAAAGTAAACAAGTGAAACTTGAAGCGGTAGGTATTGCCAATACACAAGCTGCCCGCACTCGTGAGCACAGCGCATCTGCCGACGCATCTACAGACGCTACGCCAGGCGTCATCTACGCCGCATCGTTCACCGATCTGGACGGCAAATCGCAATCGCTTGGCCAATGGCAGAAGAAATTATTGGTTATCAATTTTTGGGCGACATGGTGTGCGCCGTGCAAAGAAGAGATGCCTATTTTCGCTAAATTGCAGCAAAACTTTGTATCGAGCGGCGTTCAATTTATCGGTATTGCTGCTGATTCTAAGTTAAATGTTGCTAACTTCGCACAAAGATCACCAGTAGGCTATCCGCTGTATCCCGATGAATCTGGCGCAATCGCGTTCTCAAAACGACTTGGTAACCGCTTGGGCCTGCTTCCGCACACCGTGGTGGTGGCACCCGGCGGAGAGGTGGTTTACACTAAGCTCGGCCTAGTTGTTGAAGATGATTTTGTTGCGATCTTGCGGCAAAATCTTCCAAAATAAGTTTAAAAGCAACTTTCGTAATAAACAAGAATGATAGGCGAAGCGTGTTGTTATTACGTCGGAAGTAGTGACCTTTCGGTAGCACTTGACTTTCCCCCGCAAATTTGCCAGTGCCAGTAACGTCGGCGAAAAACTAGACAAATTGTAGCGAATTGAGGCAAACTTGGACATATGCCCAAGATTTTAGTCCTTCACGGCCCCAACTTAAACCTGCTCGGCACCCGAGAGCCGGGCCATTACGGCCACACCACGTTAGCCGAAATTGACGGAAATTTGCGAAATCGTGTTTCCGCTGCTGAGACTGGCTCGGGCGCGAAAATTGAGCTGGAGACGTTTCAGTCAAACGCTGAAAGTGCTCTCATTGATCGTATTCATCAGGCACCTCTAGCGGGTGTCGGCTTTATTGTGATCAACCCAGCCGCGTTTACGCACACGAGCGTGGCAATTCGGGACGCGCTGGCCGGTGTGGCGATTCCATTTATCGAAGTACATTTGTCAAATATTTATGCCCGCGAAACATTTCGGCAACATTCTTATTTTTCTGATTTGGCCATCGGCGTGATTTCTGGTTTAGGCGCGGATGGATATTTATTTGCCATTGATGCCGCAATTGACCGCCTCAGCAACACCAGTAAATCCACCTCTGCCGCTCCTGCTTCAGTCAAACACAATAATTAAAACCACAAACCCGCTGGCGAACATAATTCGGCAGCGTTTTGTTATGAGGACATGCTATGGATCTCCGCAAAATTAAGACTTTGATTGATCTCGTTCAACAATCCGGTATTGCAGAACTTGAAATTACCGAAGGAGAGGAAAAAGTTCGCATCAGCCGCACCGGCAATGGCGGGCATTTTATGCAGCCCATGGCACCGACTTCGGTGGTGTTGCCGAACGAATATGGTGGCGCGCCACAATCGGCAGGTGCAGCCGCACCGGCAGCCGTTGTTGAGGTCGCCGGTCATGTATTGAAGTCGCCAATGGTTGGCACTTTTTATCGTTCACCATCGCCCGGCTCGCCCTCGTTTGTCGAGGTCGGCCAAACGGTCACCAAAGGCCAAACGCTGTGCATCATTGAAGCGATGAAATTGCTGAATGAAATCGAATCCGATGCGGCTGGTGTGGTGAAAAAAATCCTCAGTGATAACGGCCAGGCGGTGGAATACGGCCAGCCTTTGTTTGTCATCGAATAGCCGGGGTCAGCGCACATGGCAGTCTTCGGCCCAAGCCCCAAAACCGGGGCCATGTTTGAAAAAATTCTGATCGCCAATCGCGGCGAAATTGCGTTGCGCATTCAGCGTGCGTGTCGCGAGCTTGGCATTAAAACAGTTGCCGTGCATTCCGAAGCGGATGCGGATGCGAAATATGTGATGCTGGCAGATGAATCCGTTTGTATCGGCCCCGCGCCGTCAAAGGATAGCTATCTCAACATCCCCGCCATCATCAGTGCGGCGGAAGTGACTGACGCGCAGGCGATCCATCCGGGCTATGGATTTTTATCCGAGAATGCGGATTTCGCAGATCGGGTTGAGAATTCCGGTTTCGTATTTATCGGCCCCAAGCCTGAAAATATTCGCACCATGGGCGATAAAGTTGCCGCCAAAGTTGCGATGAAAAAAGTCGGCATTCCCTGCGTGCCGGGTTCAGAAGGCGCGCTGCCAGACGAACCAAAAGAGATTCGCAAAATCGCTGCCGCCGTCGGCTATCCGGTCATCATCAAAGCCGCAGGCGGTGGCGGCGGGCGCGGCATGCGCGTGGTGCACACCGAAGCCGCGCTAGTAAACGCGGTACAAATGACCAAGGCTGAAGCGCAGTCCGCCTTTGGCAATCCGACGGTGTACTTGGAAAAATATCTGGAGAATCCGCGCCACATCGAAATCCAGGTAATGGCCGATGAGCATAAGAACGCGATTTTTTTGTGGGAGCGCGATTGCTCAATGCAGCGACGGCATCAAAAAATTATTGAAGAAGCGCCCGCGCCGGAACTAAAAGCGCGGCAACGAGATCGCATCGGCGAGCGCTGCGCCGAAGCGTGCGTGAAAATGGGTTATCGCGGTGCGGGCACGTTTGAATTTCTTTATGAAAAAGATGAATTTTATTTCATCGAAATGAATACTCGCGTGCAGGTTGAGCACCCGGTTTCAGAAATGATTACCGGCATTGATATTGTGCAGGAGCAGATTCGCATCGCGGCAGGCTATCGACTGCGCTATCGGCAAAAAGATATTCAATTGCGCGGCCATGCGATTGAATGCCGTATCAATGCAGAACATCCGACAACCTTCGTGCCGTCTCCAGGCCGTATCACGCGCTTTCATGTGCCGGGCGGGCCGGGTATTCGTGTCGATTCGCATGTGTACGCGGATTATTTTGTGCCACCGCATTATGATTCGCTGATCGCCAAAGTCATCGCTCACGGCGACACGCGCGAGCAGGCGTTTGCGCGCATGCGCACTGCCCTGTCGGAAATGGTGGTGGAAGGGATCAACACCAATATTTCTTTGCATCAGGAATTGCTGAATGACGCTGCCTTTATTACCGGCGCGACATCGATTCATTTTCTCGAGCAACGCATGGCGAAATTGAAAAAAATCGCGGGCGGCGAGAGCGGTTAATCTTTCGCTGCGGCATATAAAAACACAAGGCTGGGCGGGCTTCAGCAGCCTAAAATGCTCCAAACACCTCAACAAATCTAGTCTTTGGCAATAAAATTTAAAGCCTGCACAATCACGCATTGAAAATTTTTTCGGGAGAAAACACGATGTTTTCATCGCGCACGTTTTTTATTTTTTTGAGCATGTTTGTCGTTACCAATGCTGCCCACGCGCAACAACTCGACGCACCACCACCCGCGAAACCAGCCAGCGAAGCGCCCAAATTCTGGACGCCCGAGCAAATGATGAAGGTTAAGCGCATCGCAGCGGTACGGCCTTCGCCTGATGGAAAAATGGCGGCATTGGTGGTGACCGAAGCGGTGATGGAGCCTGAGAAAAGTGAATATGTAAATCAGATCCATCTCGCGAATATTTCCACGGGCGCTGAAATCACATCGCGCCAATTAACCTTTGGTGAAAAATCTTCCACTGAGCCCAGGTGGTCGCCTGATGGAAAGCGTCTCGCGTTTTTGTCAAACCGCAGCGGTAAAAATCAGATTTACGTTTTGCATCTAGCCGGTGGCGAAGGCGAGCCGATCACCGACATGAAGGCCGATATCGCCTTGCTTGCGTGGGCGCCCGATGGCAAATCGATTGCGTTTTTAATGCCTGACCCGAAGCCGGAAGATGATGAAAAAAAAGCAAAAGGCAAAGATGATTCGCGATTTTTTGAAGAGCAGACTTTGCATACGCGGCTTTATATTGTGGCACTCGATAAAGATAAAAATGGCAAACGCGACAGCAAAAAATTAACACCCGATGCGCGCACGGTGCAAAATTTTGATTTCGCCCCCGATGGCCGCAGCATCGTTTTTTCGCATGTCAGCAGCCCGAAGGTCGATCACTGGCCAACGGCCGATTTGAGCATCGTTGATCTTGGCAATAATCAGATTCGCACACTCGCGAATTCGCCTGCCGCCGAAAATAATCCGCATTTTTCGCCCGATGGCAAAACCATTGCGTTTGTTATCAGCGACACGCCACCCCGCTGGGCGCAGAACAATCGTCTGGCGCTTATTCCGGTGAGCGGCGGTTCGCCAAAATTGTTGCCCGAATCTATCGATGGCAGCCCCGCGCTGCATGGCTACTCGCAAGATGGCACGCAAATTATTTATAGCGAGGCACGCGGCACCTTGACAGCCTTATATGCGCAAAGCGTTTCGGGTGGAGCCGCCACACCGCTTAATTTGGGCAACAATATTGCCAGCAATTTCTCGCTTAATTCGGGCAGTACTCAGATCGGATTTTCACTCGAATCCAATGACCGCGCAGCCGAAGCCCATGTTGCCTCGCTGAATAATTTTTTGCCGATTTTTTCACCCAAACGAGTCAGCAATATTAACGAAAATTTACCTGCTCATCCGCTGCCAAAAGTTGAAACGATCAACTGGAAAGCGGCTGATGGGCGTGACATTGAAGGCATTTTGATTTATCCGATTGGCTACAAGCCAGGCAGCAAAGTGCCGCTGTTGTTGAACGTGCACGGCGGCCCGGCGGGCGTGTTTGCACAGCATTACTCCGCCGCACCAGTGATTTATCCACTCGCGGTTTTTGCCAGCAAAGGCTTTGCGATATTGCGGCCCAATCCGCGCGGCTCGACCGGCTATGGCGTTGAATTTCGGCGTGCGAATGAGAAAGATTGGGGCGGTGCGGATTATCAGGATTTGATGCGCGGTGTGGATAAAGTTATCGAGATGGGCATCGCTGATCCGCAACGCATGGGCGTGATGGGCTGGAGCTACGGTGGCTTTATGAGTGCGTGGATTATCACGCAAACGACTCGGTTTAAAGCGGCCAGTATCGGCGCGCCAGTGGTGAATTTAACGAGCTTTAATGGCACGGCGGACATCCCCGCATTTGTGCCCGATTATTTCGGTGGGCAGAGTTGGGAGATTCCTGAAACGTACGCAAAATTCGGCGCGATGATGCACATCGGCAAAGCCAAAACACCGTCGCTGATTCAGCATAACGAAGGCGATATTCGCGTGCCGATTTCGCAAGGTTATGAACTTTTCAATGCGCTCAAACAGCGCGGGGTTGAAGCACGCATGCTGGTCGTCCCCCGCCAGGCGCACGGCCCGACCGAACCTAAAGCGTTGCTGAAACTAATGGAAACCAATGTGAGCTGGTTTGAAGAAAAACTAAAACCGACCGCGCTTAATTAAAACCTTATGCCATTCACTTCTTTAAGTCTCATCCTCAACGAAAACCAGGCCGATGCATTCGGCGATCAGCTCATGGCGTCGGGTGCGATCTCGATTAATGTTGAGGATGCCGAAGAGGGAACCGCGAATGAAAAACCGATCTTCGGCGAGCCCGGTGCAGCGACTGGTATGTGGGCGAAATCGAAATTGACGGCGCTATTTCAGGATGGCGTTGATGCGGCGAAAATAGGCCGGAAAGCCGCGTCAGTGCTGGGCTTTGCAGGCCTTGTTTTTGCCATCGAGGCAGTTGAAGATATCGACTGGGTGCAGCAAAATCGCGACCAATTTCAACCAATAAAAATTTCCGTCCGCGTGTGGATTGTGCCGACCTGGCATGTCGCACCGGATGGCGATGCGATCAATATTGCACTCGACCCCGGTGCTGCGTTTGGCACCGGCAGCCATCCCACCACGCGGCTGTGTTTGCAGTGGCTGGAAGCGAATGTGCGCGCGAATCTGGACGCGAAAAAAAAGCCGACCATGCTCGATTACGGTTGCGGTTCCGGCATTCTGGCGATT
>JANXWW010000224.1 GCA_025350945.1 Burkholderiales bacterium | reverse complement strand
ATTTTCGACATCAACGAATCAGCAAGGATTGACATGAGCTTATTCCGCGCCTGCGGAGAGACGTTTTGCAACCCTCCTTTTTTCTGACAACGAGAGAAAACTGCCATGGAAGCACGTCCAGACCTTACCTTTGACGAACGCTACATCGCCTTAGCACGCCAGCGCTGCGCACAGGTGCCGTTGTCCGAATACAGCCACACATTGCTCTCACCGCTCCGGCCCCCTGATTTCAGATCAAGCGCCATATTCGGCGCCGCCGCGAGTGCAAATTTATACTCTCCGCCAACCGCTTCTGTGATGAGCCAACGCTGAGACGCGCCGCCAAAGTCGCTCCATAAATCGATATTGGTCTTTTGTTCGGTGGCCGCATACGATGTCTGTATAACGCTGTTGGTATTGGGCACACGCAGTTCGTAGGCACCGTTGCCTGTTGCCTTTACCTGCCACACAATTGCGCCGCTCGTACCGGCATCACTAACGACCACGTTGTCCCACGGATTGGGGCTGCCGTATTGAATTCCCAACACTTTGCCGTTGCAGCTATTGGTGAATGTGTAATTGCCATCGGCGAGCGCTTGTGTTGCACTGCCAGCGAGCTCCAGGGCGCCAAGGTCAATGCCATTGCGCTGTGGCCTCGTGATGCCGCGCTGATCCACTTGTGGTGCCCGCAAACCGTTCAATGACGTAACGCCGCGATCAATGGCCGGGCTGCCTTCGCTTAAAGAAAAATCTGCCGCACCCGCGTTGACGAATTTGGGATCCTGACCAAAGATATTACCAGCGCCCGAGACAGGATCAAAGCTGTTGCCACCGAAGATAAGATTGTTGTCGTAACGTACGGTCGTGGTCTCGCTTAACGCGCCCCCCACCGAATTAACACGGCGATCAGGCAGTGCATAGATAATATTGTTCAGATAACTTACATCGGCCGTATCGATGCTGGATACTTCACTAAAGCTGGTTCCTGTCAAACCGTTCTGATACGACGTGTTGTTAATCACATCGACATGGTTAGTCGAGTAAATATTGATACCGCGCCCGCCGTTGCCGTAGACGATATTGTTTTCGACCAGCGTGCGACCGCGATAGGGTCGTTTGTCGTACGCCGGAATTTTATTTTGCGTGTTTAGAAAATCATCGATGATGATGCCATTGCCATCGGTGATGGGTGCCGAGCGATCACAGCTTTTGCCATCAAACCCTCTGGCAAAACCGAACTGATTTTTGTTGCCGTATGAAATATTGCCACGAATAACATTCTTCATCGTTTTGCCAGCGTCGGCCTCGGGTACAAATTCAAGGTCGCGCAATTGGTAAAGCGAGATACCACTCGCATCGTAAGGGCTGTAAAATGCAGTGCCGTAAACAATATTGTTTTCAATGGTCATATAGTCCGCGCGTATCGCGCTAATACCGGCACTGCCAAAGTTGTAGACGCGATTGTTGCGCACGATGATATGGTGGGAAATTTTGTTGATGTCGCTGTATTCCGCCACTATGTCGATGCCACCACCCTGCGCAAGATTAACGCGTTCGCTGGAATCCAAATCGTCGCAGAGAATTCGACCTGCCTCCTCAATGCCAACTTCATCGCGGCTGCCTTCCACATCAAAGCCTTCGATGACAACATACGATGCACCAACGAGTCTGATCGCGGTGATATTTCGCGACTTTACCTTCGGGTGATGACCCGGATAATTTTTGTAGGTAATGTAGGCATCGGGCCGACCGGATTTGTCGAGATAGACAACGGGCGCTCTGAAATCGGCTTCGGTATAGGTGCCATTCATCACCAAGACGGTATCGCCCGGAATGGTGCGCGCATAAAGGTCGTTGATACGCTTGAATGCGGTCTGCTCAGTCAGGCCATCGCTGCCGGATCCATTGGGCGAAACATAAAACGTTGCCGGCGCACGCGACTGCGCATAGGCAAAGCCTTGTTGCATTAGCAATGAAAAAATTGAGACACAGCAAGTTAAGATGGTACGCAATAATTTCATGCGAAAGCTCCTGAAAATAGGGTCGAAATCGAACGCTAGATAACTTTTTTTCTAGTACAACGCAATTAGAAACCCGCCTAATCACGGGCACTTTCAAGCCAAATGCCTTGAAGAGGCCCGCGTATGGCGGGGTTTGTGTTACGCGCTATGGACCTGTCAACGCATCGCGCAATTCGGTGCGCCATGTTTTGTTTGCCGGGTTCCAGATGCCGAAAACTGACGCCATTTCCCAATACGCCCACGCGATACCGCGTTTTTCGGCCTCATCGCGCAACAGTCGCGTATAACGCACGCGTGAATCGTAAGGTGCCTTTTCGTATGAGCCAAACTCGCCCATCCACAGCGGCCAGCGCGTACCGGCCCACTGTTTTGCAACTTCCATGCCCTGCGTTATCTCCGAGGTTTGTGCTTGATTGCAGCACGTTGTGCCCAGCCAGCTATCCGCACTACTTCCGCCCCACGAAGCACCTTGATGCGTGAACTGAAACGGGCTGTAGTTATGAAAGGTAATGATGACGCGTTGATCGTCGGGCGGCGCGAAATCTTTCAAGGCATAAGCGCTGTTCCACGATGATGGGCCGAGCACGACGAAGCGGTTCGGATTAGTCTTGCGTATTTCGTCTAACGCGCGTTTGGCCAACGTATTCCAGCGCGCGCCGTTGCAAGCGGTATTCGGCTCGTTATACGGCTCTAACAATACGCGATCATTCGGCTGATCTTTATAGCGCGTGGCGATCTGTGACCACATGGCAATAAAGCGATCGTCAAGCACGCGCGCGTCGACACTCTTCTCGCCGCTATCCAGCGCTTCGCCGCAAAGCTGACGGTAGTGATGCATGTTCACCACGATATTCATGCCGCGCGACAGCGCAGCGTTGATCGCGTAATCGACCCGCTGAAAGAATGCTGCATCAATCGTATACGGCGCGGTTGCCTGCGCATAATTGCTCCAGCGCACGGGTAGACGAATAGTTGCAAAGCCGGCTTCCTTGGCCTTATCGAACAACTCATCGGTCAGCGTGATTCCCCACGAACCTTCCACGGGCGACGCTTCAAGCATGTTGCCAAAGTTAATGCCACGGCCGATTTTTTTTGTCATGGCGAATGCGTCGTCCGCATTTCCAGTGCCACCAGTGCCACCAGTGCCACCAGTGCCATTAGCCATCTTCATGTTCCAGCGCTGTGCACAGGTGCCGTTATCGGCATAAAGCCATACTTCGCTTTCTCCATTTGCGCCGCCATATTTCGCGTCAAGCACCATGGTGGGTGCGGCGGCGAGGCTAATCTTGAAGGTGCCGTTACCACCATTACCGATAATCCAGCGTTGCGAAGCTCCGCCGCTATATGTCCACAAATCAACATCGGTTTCGCTTGCTGTTTTTGCAAACGCCGTTTGCAGCGCACTCTCGGTGCCGCTTGCACGCACAATGTGCGAACCGTCGCCTGCGGAACTAATGCGCCACGTGGTGGCAGCATCGCGCAATATCGCGTTGTCCCACGGATTGGGGTTACCGTTTTGCAGGCCAAGTGATTTGCCGTTACAGGCGTTCACAATAGTGTAATTACCATCAACGAGCGATTGTTGAGACCACGCTATGGACGTAATAAAAACAGCGCACACACTCACCATTGCAGGTCGAATAACGAATTTTGCGATATGCATGGCGCAATGCAGTATTGAGAAGGAACTAATCATTAAAAAATCCTTTAGTGTTCAAACAAAGATATCTTCAGCGAGCATGCGGCGCTGCATTCGAATGAGAACAATCCTCAGTGCGTGCGAAATAAAAGTAAATCAACCACGCAGTTTGCAGTTTAGAAAGTAATTGCGACGCATGTGTGTTGTCGTTGATCGACGACGCGTTTTTCTTTGCTGTCATATTTATATTTATATCGCCAGTTTTCAAACAGAAAAACTCCACTATTAGCGAGCATCTTGTAGCGAAAAAGCTTGAAGATGCCCGCCTATATTGGTTTTTTTCCCGGCAGTGTCGGTTTCAGGAAATTAGTGCAACGGTTTTTGCATCAGCCCAGACCTCGTTAGGTGTGCCGTCGTTGCCGGTGCGGCGGCTGCTGACATGCCATCGTGAAAAAAATCGCATTTCATCGCGTGTTTGTGCGCTTTAGCACTTTTACCGCGCCAAATAATTTCAATTGCGCCACAATTTTGTGATTGATCGCACAGCCAACTTAGCTGTAATCCTATCATCCCGCCCGCAATCCACAACGTTTTACAAACAAGCGATTTTCATAATGCTCGTCCTGAAACGTGTAAAGCGTTGATCCGGCTTCTTCATAACTCTGGCTTGAATAAAACGCAAGTGCGCGGGCATTGCCGACCCACGCAGTGAGCCAGAGCGCTGTGGTTCCGTTTTCGACTGCAGTTTTCTCGGCTTGGTGAAGCAGTTGTCTACCCAATCCGCGTCTGGTGAATTTCTCATGAATATACAAACGATTGAGTTCAGTTGCGTCAGCAAAGGGGACAAGTTCATGTTTCGCATGCGCGCTCATTTGTGCGAAACCTAATATGTGTTCATTTGCTTCTGCGACGATAAACGTGGTGTCTGGTTTAGCCATGATCTCCGCGATGAGTGGCGGCGAAAAATTGTGTAGAACCTCTTCGGCAAGCGAGAGGCGCATACCCTCGGGAGCGTATGTGTCGAGAAAAATTTGCATGCCGAGCACGCTGATGCAAATTGCGTCGTCAAACGTGGCTTTGCGAATAGTAAATTCGGGGCTGCTCTTGTTTTCGGTATTAATTGTTAGTGACTTCATCATGCCGGCGTATTAACGCTGTTTGTTGCCACTTGCAATCCAGCTCGCGCAAACAAGCGCGTGGAATCAATTGCTGCCAACGGTGAATTTGTGTCATTCATGACTAACGGAATCTCGGTGCAACCGATTATGGCCGCGTCGCAATTATTTACTGCATATGCCACCCATGACTCACCGTAATCGATTGACCAGTGAGCGCATTGGTTGGGAATGCGGCTAAGAAAACGGCGAGGCCGGCTACATCTTGCACAGTCGTGAATTCGCCATCGACGGTTTCTTTGAGCATCACGTTTTTAATGACGTCCGCTTCGCTGATGCCGAGTGATCTTGCC
>JANXWW010000197.1 GCA_025350945.1 Burkholderiales bacterium | reverse complement strand
TGAAGACAACATGGACTGATGGCGATAAAAACAAGCAAGTTGTCGCACCGGTATCACTCATCATTTCCGCATTCGCCGCCGCACTCGATGCCAGCGCCACACTCACGCCGCAATTATCAATTGAGGCCGATACAGAATTGCTGCTGATTGATTTGGGGGCCGGTAAAAATCGTCTTGGCGCGTCGGCATTAGCGCAGGTTTATGCACAATTGGGTGACTGTGCGCCAGATGTGGATGATGCCGCATCACTCAAAGCATTTTTCACGGCGGTGAGAAAACTCGCTCGCGAGAAAAAAATTCTCAGCTATCACGACCGTTCAGATGGCGGCTTGTTTGTGACGCTCGCGGAAATGTCATTCGTATCACATGTCGGCGTCTCTATTTATCTCGACACGCTGGTTTTCAATGCCCGCGAGACCGATGTTGACGACTATGATGTAACTGAAATTCATAAAAAACTGGGCGACAACGATGCGGTGCTGGCCGCTCTGTTTAACGAAGAGTTAGGCGCAGTGTTGCAGATTCGCAAATCCGACCGTACACACGTGATGCAGGTATTGCGCGATGCAGGGCTCGCCGCCATGAGCCACATCATCGGCCACACAAATACAACGGATGAGTTACGCATGATTCGTGGCTCAAAGCCGGTCTTTGCCGAGCCGCGAATTACGCTGCAACGCGCGTGGTCTGAAACCAGTTATTTGATTCAAGCACAGCGCGATAATTCGGACACGGCCCGCGAGGAGTACGACCGCGTTCTGGATGCGAAAGACCCAGGGCTCACCGCGAAGGTTACGTTCGATGCTGTTGAAGACGTCGCGGCACCATTTATCGCCGCATCAATCAGCACAGGTGCGAAGCCAAAAATTGCCATACTGCGCGAGCAAGGCGTGAACGGCCAGCTTGAAATGGCACACGTTTTTACTAAGGCCGGGTTCGACGCTTATGACGTTCACATGAGCGACATCATCGCGGGGCGCATATCGCTTAAAGATTTCAAAGGCTTTGCGGCATGCGGCGGATTCTCGTATGGCGATGTGCTGGGCGCTGGCGAAGGCTGGGCGAAATCGGTACTGTTCAACGCGCGCGCGCGCGAAGAATTCGAATCATTTTTCAAACGTGACGATTCATTCGCACTCGGTGTTTGCAATGGCTGCCAGATGATGTCGAACTTGCACACCATTATTCCCGGTGCAGAAAACTGGCCACACTTTGAGCGCAACAAAAGCGAGCAATACGAAGCACGCACCGTGCTGCTGGAAATTCGCGATTCCCCCTCGATATTTTTTGCCGGCATGACCGGCTCGCGCCTGCCCGTCGCCACCGCCCACGGCGAGGGCCGCGCCGTATTCCGCGATCAGGCGCAGTTGGATGCGGTGCGCTGGCTTACCGCAGCGCATTTCGTTGATGGTCATGGTGCTGTCACCGAAAAATTCCCAGCCAACCCCAACGGCTCGCCGCAAGGCATGACGGCGTTTACCACACCGGATGGAAGATTTTCGATCATGATGCCGCATCCGGAGCGCGTGGCGTTGAATGTCAATCTGTCATGGCACCCCGAGTCGTGGGCCGCAGCATCACGCGAAAGCCCGTGGCTGCGGATGTTTCGCAATGCGCGGGTGTGGGTCGGTTAATGATGCCCGACGTTGTAGATGCCAAAGCATCCCGCGGCATGCTGCTGGGTCTCGCCGGCGTCATTGCTTTCAGCCTCACCTTACCCGCAACGCGTGCGGCCGTCGCCTCGCTTGATCCGCTGTTTGTGAGTTCAGGTCGCGCTGTGGTGGCAGCCATATTGGCGGCGCTTTTCTTGTGGCTGGGTGGGCATCGTAAACCGACAAAAACTGAATTCAAATCGCTTTTGATCGTGGCCCTTGGCGTCGTATTTGGCTTCCCCTTTTTTACCGCCTGGGCGATGCGTTATACAAGCGCCTCGCATGGCGGCGTGGTGCTGGGGATTTTGCCGCTCGCGACTGCCGCCGCAGGCGCAATATTTTCCCGCGAGCGCCCTTCAAAGGCGTTCTGGTTGATGGCAACGGTGGGCAGCGCACTGGTGGTTTTGTTTTCACTTACG
>JANXWW010000186.1 GCA_025350945.1 Burkholderiales bacterium | reverse complement strand
ACGAGTATGCCGATCATTAGCAAATGCACCGGCAGCAGACCTAGCCACATCGGCACGGTGCCGTTTACCGTCCACGCCTGGAAGAAATTGAGCAGGTTGTAGTAGAGAAAAAATATCAGCACCGCCAGTATTAAATTCGCTGATGTACCCGAGCGCGGATTGACGAACGAAAGCGGGATCGCCATCAAGGCGAGAATGAGTGCGGCCACTGGCAATGCGATGCGCCAATGCAGCTCGGCGATGTGGTCTGGCGTGGGTTCATTGATGAGCGCCATGGTCGATAGTTGCTTGCTGCGCGGCGTGTCGGCGACAATTTCTTTGACGTCAATTCGTTTTGTCATCCGCTGAAAATCTACAATGCGAAAATCCAGCGCGCTCGGTGTACCTTCATAACGCCGACCATTGAGCAGCACTAACACCTTATCGCCTCTTGCATCAATCTCGGAAAAACCTTTTTCTGCAACCACCACGCCCACGCGACCGTTTTCGTTGTAGTGCATAAATACATTGCTGGCGTATTCGCTGTTGTCCGCTGTTTTGTCAATGAAATACATTTGGTTCGCACTTCGCGCTTCGATAAATGTGCCGGGCGACAAACGCGATATTTCATCGCGGCTCTTTAAAATGCGCTCGTATTCACTGCTCTGCGAAAGCGCCCATGGCGTCAGAAACAAACTCAATCCCGCTGTCACCAGCACAATCGGCAGGCCAAAACGCAGCACTGGATTTACCCAAGCTGTGATCGATAAGCCAGACGAGAACCAGACTGGCATTTCACTATCGCGATAGCTGCGCGATAGCGTGAGCAGAACCGACACAAAAAGCGCCAGCGCAAGGATTACCGGCAAATAAGCGACCAGCAAAAATCCGAGCAAGGCAATCACCGCTTCTGGCTCAATGCTGCCGCTGGCGGCGCGTTTTAGCTGCGTGATAAACGCCTGTACCACCATGATGGCAACCAGCACCGCCACGACGGACGAACCAACGGCCGTAAATTCACGGGTAAGGCTGCGCTGAAAAATGGACACTGGGACTTAGCCGATCTAAAAAAGATAATTGCGTAATTTTGACGGGACGCACCTTAAACAGCGATAATTTCAATCTGTTGCAAATTTGCTTGGTGCGCTCAAAAAGTGCGTTACGACTATCGACAATATTCAGGAGAATGAAAGTGGAATTTAGCATAAAAGGCGGCGAACTCTCGAAACTCAAAACAGGCTGCGTGTTGGTCGGCATATTTGATTCTAAAAAACTTTCTTCTCCTGCGGCTACGCTCGATGCCGCATCAAAGGGCGCGTTGAAGGCGGCCGTTGCTTCTGGCGATATCACAGGCAAGCTCGGCAGCACCCTACTGCTGCATGGCGTGAGCGGCGTGGCGGCAGAGCGCGTGTTGCTGGTGGGTTTGGGCGCTGAGGCAAGTTACAGCGATAACGCTTTTTGCAAGGCAGTGACGGCTGCCTTCAAAGCGCTTAATTCGACCAGCGCCACTGACATCGTTGTGCCACTGAATTTGACGACGACCAAAGAGATGGCGTTTAAATTTGAGCAAGTCGCGATTGCGGCAATCACGTTCGCGTATCGCTACACCGCGACCAAAAAACCAGATGATAAAAAAGTCGGCAAAGCCGTTACGTTTTTTATCAACGGCAAATACGATGACAAGGCACTGAAGGCCGCGATCAAAAATGGTGAAGCCATCGGTGAAGGCATGAATCTCACCCGCAATCTGGGCGATTTGCCGCCGAATATTGCGACACCGGCTTACCTCGCTAGCACCGCGAAAGACTTGGCAAAAGCCTACAAATTCAAGTGCACGATTTTGGAAAAAAAGGACATGGAAAAGCTGGGCATGAACACCCTGCTCTCTGTTTCCAAAGGCTCCTACTTGCCACCGAAATTTGTCGTGCTGGAACATAATGGCGGCAAAAAAGGCACGGCCCCAGTTGTACTCGTTGGCAAAGGCATTACCTTCGACACCGGCGGCATTTCGATCAAACCATCAGCTGAGATGGATGAAATGAAATACGATATGTGCGGTGCAGGCTCCATGCTGGGTGTGATGAAAACCGTCGGCATGATGAAGCTGCCGTTAAATGTGGTGATGCTGGTGCCCACCTGCGAAAACATGCCAGGCGGCAATGCCACGCGCCCTGGTGATATCGTGAAATCGATGTCTGGCCAAACGGTGGAAATCTTGAATACTGATGCGGAAGGCCGTTTGATTTTGTGTGACGCACTCACCTATGCAGAACGCTTCAAACCCGCCTGTGTGGTCGATGCCGCCACGCTCACGGGCGCGATGGTGATTGCGCTGGGTCACATCACCACCGGCGTATTCGCGAACGATGACGCACTCGGCGCAGAGCTTGTTGCCGCAGGCAATACCGCGCACGACAAAGCCTGGCTGCTACCGATGGGCGAGGAATATGATGAAGGTTTGAAATCAAATTTCGCCGACATTCCAAACATTGGTGCCGGTCGCGCGGGTGGCTCGATTACAGCAGCGTGCTTCTTGGCGCGCTTCGCAGGTAAATACAAGTGGGCGCATCTGGATATTGCTGGTACGGCGTGGCATTCGGGCGCTAACAAAGGTGCGACGGGGCGGCCGGTGCCGTTGCTCGCGAAATTTTTGATGAAGCGGGCTGGTGTTTAATTTGTTATTAAATGCGGTGGCTATTTGACCATCACCCTCCCTCCAACCTCTCCCCCGTCAAGGGGGAGAGGCTTAGCTCCCCCGCTTCCCATCGCGGAAGAGGCAGCTTTCCTCTCAATCCTCTCGCAGGAGAGGTTTAGCCTCCCTCTCCTCTTGCGGGAGAGGGATTGAGGGAGAGGGGTGCATGCCTAATCGAGATGTACCATTTTTACTTTCTCTTTCAATAGCTGAGTAATCAAATTAGCCCCTTATGACCGAAGTTAAGTTTTTTTTCAATGTGGATAGCAAACTCGGATTCGCCTGTAGGCTCGCGAAGAAGGCGTTTGACGAGGGGCGGAAGTTGATTGTGTATGCGCCTACCGAATCGATTGCTGCTGAGTTTGATCGCTTGTTGTGGACATTTTCACAGCTCTCGTTTGTGCCGCATGTGCGCGCCTCACATACGCTGGCGAGTGAGACACCGATCATTATCGCCACCGATGATGTGGCACTGCCACACCACGAAGCGCTGCTGAATCTGGGTGATGAGCCGCCACCGTTTTTTTCGCGATTCGAACATTTGCGTGAAATTGTTTCGATGGATGATGATGATCGATTAAAAGCGCGTGATCGTTTGAAATTTTATAAATCCCGTGGTTTCGATATTCAAAATCACGACATGAAATCAGCGCACGCTTGAAAGTTAAAAATGGGAATCGATGATCACAACCCGGATGACGCAGCTAACACCCTGTCCAGCAAAGTGGATGCGCTGCTGGGCAAGCACAGCGGCGGTAGTGGCGCGGGAAGCCCGCCCCGACGCACGGGTGATGCCATGCTGACGCCGGATGATCGCAATATTCCGCTGCTCACCGACATCATGGATGCGCCCGCATGGCCCGAACCGCATCAATTGAGCAACGCGCCTTTAAGCAACACACCCGGCGTGCTCGAATCTTTGAGCGACGCCGAGCTTGATTTGCTTGCGCACGATATTTTTTCCCGCGTGTTTGATCGGCTCGATGGGCCATTGGCGGCCAAGATTGAAGAGCGTCTGAAAGAACGCATCGGCACGCAAATAAATGCGGCCGTGGTCAATGTGCTGGGCGATATGCGCCAGGAAATCGCCAACGAAATTGGCGATGCCGTGAACGCCGCGCTGACCGATCAATTACGCAATACTGATTACCGAAAATAAAACATTCTTACGAAAGTATCATGAACACCGCCGCAACTTCCGAAGCTCCGCCCACGCCCGCCACCACACTCGCCACCGCACTTGCCAGTGAGCTAGCCAAATCATTCGACCCTAAAGCCATTGAATCCTGCTGGTATCCGCGCTGGGAAGCGGCAGGCTATTTTAAGCAATCCGCTGATGCCGCCAAGACGCCGTATTGCATTCAACTGCCGCCGCCGAATGTCACCGGCACGCTGCACATGGGCCACGCGTTCCAGCAAACACTGATGGATACGTTGATGCGCTATCACCGCATGAAGGGTGACAATGCGAATTGGGTGGTCGGCACTGATCACGCCGGTATCGCCACCCAGATTGTGGTGGAACGCCAATTGCAGGCCGAAGGCAAATCACGTCACGATCTGGGCCGCGAAAAATTTGTTGAGCGCGTATGGGATTGGAAACGCGAATCCGGTGCCACCATCATGGGGCAAATGCGGCGGCTGGGCGATTCCGCCAACTGGGGCTATGCGGATACGGAGGATGCCAACGCAGGCTATTTCACGATGGATGAAAAGATGTCGTCCGCTGTCGTTGAAGTATTTGTGAAGCTGCATCAACAAGGCCTGATTTATCGCGGCACGCGTCTGGTGAATTGGGACCCGGTGTTGAAAACAGCGGTGTCGGATCTCGAAGTCGCGATGCAAGAAAAAGATGGCCATATGTGGCACATCATGTATCCGTTTTCAGATGGCCCCATCGGTGACATGCGCGGTATGACCATCGCCACGACGCGGCCCGAAACGATGCTGGCCGATGGCGCACTGTGCGTACATCCCGAAGATGAACGCTACCAGCACCTCGTGGGCAAGTTTGTCGATCTGCCATTGTGTGAGCGAAAAATTCCGATTATTGCGGATGATTTTGTTGATCGCGAATTCGGTTCGGGTTGCGTAAAAATTACCGGCGCGCACGATTTTAATGACTACCAATGCGCCAAGCGCCACAATCTAGAAATGATCGTCATCATGACGCTGGACGCGACCATGAACGACAACGCGCCCGTAAAATATCGCGGGATGGATCGTTATGTCGCACGCAAAGCCGTCATCGCCGATCTTGAGCAGCAAGGGTTTTTAGTCAAAATTGTTG
>JANXWW010000181.1 GCA_025350945.1 Burkholderiales bacterium | reverse complement strand
ATGAACGTGAATCAGTTTTTGTTTCGGAATCGGTGCCGCAAAAACGGTATAGCCACTCGTCGTCATTTCGCCCAAGCGCGCGCCGATGACCAGCACCACGTCGGCATTTTTGATGCGCTCCGCGAGCTTCGGGTTGATGCCGATGCCGACATCGCCCGCATAATTCGCATGCCTGTTATCGAACAAATCCTGAAAGCGAAACGCGCAGCCCAGGGCCAAATTTTGCGTTTCAATAAAGTGGCGCAGATCAGCGCAACTGGCCTCATCCCAACCGCTACCACCGACGATCACGAACGGATTTTTTGCTTCAGCTAATAGGCTGGAAACCCGCGCCAGTGATTGCGTTCCGGGTGATGGCCCAATCATCTGACCATGCTGATAGGCTCTGGCATCGGCCACATCGGACATAGCCGACAACGTATCTTCCGGCAGCGCCAATACCACGGGCCCCATGCGGCCACTGGTGGCAACTTGATAGGCGCGCGCGATGTATTCGGGAATGCGCTCCACGCGATCAATCTGCGCAACCCATTTCGCCATCTGGCCGAACATGCGGCGGTAGTCGATTTCCTGAAACGCTTCGCGCTCAACAAAATCATTGCCCACCTGGCCGATAAATAAAATCATCGGCGTGGAATCCTGAAACGCGGTGTGAACGCCAATCGATGCGTTGGTCGCGCCCGGCCCACGCGTGACCAAACAAATGCCGGGATTGCCTGTTAATTTGCCATAGGCTTCGGCCATATTCGCCGCACCGCCTTCGTGGCGGCAGGTGATCAAACGAATGTGCTCACGCGATTCGTAGAGCGCATCGAGCACCGGTAAATAACTTTCACCCGGCACACAAAATGCCAAATCAGCGCCGTGGATTTTCAGTTGATCAACGAGGATCTGCCCACCATGGCGAACGCTTCTATTATCAATTTTCATAGCTGGCGAACCTTGTAACCTTTCGCCCGCAACAATTCCACCAATCCCTTTGGCCCCAGTAAGTGCAGCGAGCCCACCGCCACAAAATGCGGCTCATCTTCGAGCAGAAAGCCTTCCACTTTTTTGACCATCGCGGGATGGCGACCAAAGAGCAATATCTCATCAAATTCATTGACCTGCTTGGCCGCTTTATTGCCTTTTGCGACCACATCCTGCATTAATTTCGTGTCACCTGATTGCCACGCTTTCACCACGCCACTCATCTGCTCGGCAATTGTGCCCGTTTCAAGTGTGGTCAATGCGTTTTCCAAAAATGTTTCCTGCAACAGCGGTGGCATATTGGTGAGCAATTCGATCTGACTCAATTGCGATTCCAGTTCCAGCACAGGCTTCATTTGCTTGTTCGCCACGGCGATCAAATAAGCATCAACGCCAAAATTCATGTCATAACCCAAACGCGTAAATTCATTCACCGACAAGAGCGCGCCGACCATGAACGGCTTCATCGATTTTGCACCTTCAACAGGAATTTTGAATTTGGTGAGTTGTGTTTTCAAGCGGGCAAATAACGCGGATGGAATTTTTCTCTCCAGCGTATCCGGGGCCTCGTACATGATGAGTTTACTGATATTGTCGAGCCCGTCTGTTTTTGAAATATCAGCTTCCACCACAATTTTTTTAGCGTCAGTCAGCGCTTTTTCAACCGCGTCCGGCAGCGGATAAAAATCGCGCTTGCCGACGTGAATCGTGCCGAATAAATACACGGTATTTTTCGCCGATTTCACCTCCCACAAAAATGATTTTTTATCCGTCGTGGCGGCAGATTTATTGTCACGCTTTGTTTCGGCTTTCGCATCGGGCGTCGATACCGTATTTGTTCGGGTCGGGTCGTATTCTATTTTCGAGTCGGCCTTGGACTCTGCTTTGGCAGGCGACGGCGATGGCTGTGGCTGGGCAAGCGCCACACTTGATGCCACTAAAATAAACGCCGTCACCAATGCACAAAAGCTATGGCCTAAACATAATGAACGCATGATATTTTTCATCAAAAAATTATCGACTAAGGTAGACGGAAACTTGCTGCATGCAAATTCCCAGCCAAGGTAACGCTGGTAAACTTAATAACAGTAATATTCGCGCGAAAACTTCCGCAAGGTTACCCGAAATTGGTCACCACATTAATTGTTCCTTTTTGTAATCCCCGCACAACTCACCATAAGGAAAACTAAATGCAAATCGGCATGATTGGATTGGGCCGCATGGGAAGCGCCATGGTGGAAAAAATTTGCGCTGCCGATATTCATGTGGTGGGCTTTGATGCGGATGCGAAATCGGTTGATGCGCTTGCCAATGTGGCGGGGTTTGATAGTGCCTATTCACTCGATTCGCTGCTCAATGCCATGCCTGCGCCGCGCATTATCTGGCTGATGCTGCCCGCCGGAAAAGCCACGCACGGCATCCTCGAAGAACTTCGGTTCAAACTTAGCGCGGGCGATTTGATCGTCAATGGCGCAAACCAGCTTTATAAAACCAGTGTGCTTGAGGCTGAAGTATTTCGCGAATGCGGCATTTCAGTTATCGATGCAGGTATCGCGGGCGGTGTGCATGGCAACGCACATGGTTATTGCATCATGCTAGGCGGTGAAGCAGTCGCCGTAAAGCGAATTGAACGTGTGCTGAATGGACTCGCACCGGATGGTAATCAGTGGCTGCATTGCGGACCGTCGGGTGCGGGGCATTACGCGAAGATGGTGCATAACGGCGTTGAATACGGCCTCATGCAGGCGTATGCGGAAGGTTTTTCGCTATTGAGTGCCAAGCGTGAATTCGATCTCGATATTGCTGCGATTGCGGAAAATTGGCGACACGGCAGCGTGGTGCGTTCATGGTTGCTGGATTTAACCGCCGATTTTTTAAAGCGTGATCGCGCGCTTGATGGTGTGGCACCCGTGGTGCCCGATTCCGGCGAAGGCCGCTGGGCGGCGCAGGAAGCGATTGAACTCGGCGTGCCCGCGCCGGTGTTGTCGTCCGCACTCATTTCGCGATTTGTGAGCCAAGGTGAAGACGAATACAGCGCAAAATTATTAGCGATGATGCGCAAGGGTTTTGGCGGACATGCGGTGGTGATGGACAATGA
>JANXWW010000160.1 GCA_025350945.1 Burkholderiales bacterium | reverse complement strand
ATTTCCACTGTTGTTTATGAATATGACTCTCATGCGCTCCAACATCGAAGAGGTGCTGGAATTTATTGATATGGCCGCAGACATGGGCGCTGACAGCATTTATTTTTGGCATCTTAATCACTGGCCCGACGAGGAAATGGCTCCCTATATTTTGGAGCGCGAAGGCTGGACCTTTGATTATAAAAAAGAGGGGCTTTGGAATTTTCCTGAGCTGTCGAATGAATATTTGCACAAGGCCGAGATTCGCGCGCGTGAGCGGGGTATTGGCTTGCGGCTCGATCAAAACAAAACCGTTTACTTTGATCCGCTAGAAAGTGCCGCGTGATGGAAACCGTAAAAAATTGCAGTTATCCTTGGACATGGATGATGGTCACCGCCGATGGTGCTGTAAAGCCCTGTTGCTTTTCTTCAATGCCCATGGGAAATTTAAATGATTCCAGTGTTGAAGATGTATGGAATGGCTCGGCCGCAATTGAGTTGAGGCGCTATATCAAGGCAGATAAAATTCATCCAATCTGCGCCAATGCGCCGTGCAAATATGTGCAGAACACAGAAATGCTGCAAAAACAAGCGGCGAATGAAGCCGCAAACAACAGCGGTACCCGGCCATAACCTCTGGCAATAAAGTGATGGATAGCTCTGATGCGCGAGCTCGCCAGATCGTCTCGCAAACCCTAGCGTTGGCTGGGTTTCCAGAGCATAAATGCTTGTAAAGCAGCGCCTTATATAGACTTTGTTAGTTTAATCGCCCGCAGCTTGCTGATTCTGCCTTGCGTCGATTGCCTCTTCATCGCACACCACGCTAGTCGCAATAATCATCTCATTCATTATTTCTTGTTGCGCGGCGGACATATGCGTGCTGCTTGTGTTTTCATTTGAGTAGCTTGATAAAAATAGTTTCATCACATGATCAACACCTTCCGGCTTTATTGAGCGTAGATCGGCTTCAAAATATTGTCCTCGATTATAGTTGCCAGTAATAATCTCAAACGATGGAAAGTAGTCGCACTGTGAATTGGATTTTGCTATCTCGCCAGCAGCGGCTCTCAACACTGATTTGCTATAAGTGGTCGAGACGAGTACGTGCTGATTTTCATAAGTGGCTATCAATGGCACGGGCGAAACAGTAAGAACAATTTGGGCACTCGGATTTACCGCCAACAGTTGATCGATAAATAACTGCAAATCGGCGACAACATCTTTTACTTCAAAGTTGATAAATTCATAGCGCTCGTGATCCATCTCGTCGGCCACCACGCCCGGTGCCAGTGGAAATACGGCACCATCTGCCCGGCTTCGCCATGCCTCAGTGAGCCCGAGCGTGAACACAAAGACATTAAGATTTTCAAGCATCTCTCTCACTGCCGCCAAATGGCTCGTGCGCGATTGAGCTAAAGCCTCAACCGACTCAAAACCATTGGGCTCAATCTGCGGGCGAAAAGGATCGACCAGCTTGCCGTCACCGCGATGCCAATAATCATCAATGGGCGCGAAACGACCATAGGCGCGGTCAAATAGTTGCACCAACTGTCGTGCGGTGTAGATGTTGCCAAAGCGTGCGGAGAAGACGCCAAAATTGCGTTGCGTCGCGTTTTGCGGCGGAAGACCATCGCCCGTTTCTGTCACGTAATAATTAAAGCCGTGTTTGGTCAACGTGCGCGAAATGTGCTGTGCAAAGCAGCTTCCCGCCGTGGCAACCTTGCTCTCGCGATTCAATTTGAAACGCGCATTCACCACTGGATTCACATCCGAAATCTGTAGCCGCTCAATTGCCCGACGCCAGAATTGGTAGTCGGGTAAATTTTGGTAGGGATTTGACGTCGGCGTATTTGCCTTTGGCTTTTCATTGATGAAATTTTGAACAGCAGGCGCGGCATCATTAATTTCCGGCGCTAAAATCGGCGCGGTATTTTTCAATATCGCCAGCAGGTTTTCATATCTGCTTGAATGCAGTCGATGACAGGTCAATTCAGCAGGAGGATATTTGGAAAACGTTGCAAACGATTCGTCGATAAACTGCTCAAGCGTCATCATCGACACTGGCATGTCACGAAGTTCGAAAGGCGTAAAGCGTTTGAATAAATAGTGTCCTGCGAGACCAACGCGTTTTCCAATTTCGGGATAAATCGGCCAAACACTAGAGCTATTCATTTCGTCATCAACATATTCTTCGACGCCCGGAAGCGTTTTGATTCCTTCGCGTTCCAACAAAGCTTTGGCGATATCCGCCAACACTAGCAGCTTGGGATGATTAAATGAATACATCCAGCAGCCGCTTCGTGACCATTTTTCAATCAGCGGCTCCATTGCTATACCAGTGAGCATGCCTTCATTTATCAATATGTTTTTAGCGAGCGTCCAGTATTCAAAGTAGCCTAAAGTTTCATATGTCTCTTCACAAAAAAAACGTAGCGTTTCTGCTTTCGAAAGTTTGTGTACCCAGCAAAAAAACGCAATCGTCGATTGGTACGCGCCTAGCGGGCCAAAAACATGTCCGCCTTGGGAGTCTTCCACGTAATCCATATCTGGGTGAAATGCGGCAAAGCCGATTTTTGGAATGAGTCTGACTTTTGGATAGTCCGCTGGAAAATTTTTTTCAAGGGCTTGCAGCGTGGCAGCATCGGCATGAACGAAAATTAAAGTGCTTTCAGAGATCAATATTGATAGCTCGCTGTCGCGCGTTTCCAATCGCTTTATCACGTCAGGCACCGCTTCAATGGCTGTCGTCTCAGCGCCGCCGGTCATCGTCCGCATCAAGCGACCCAGCCCGCGCACTTGGCAGTTACCCAGCAACAGGAATTTCTGATTCGATGCGCTAACGCGCGCTAGTCCGTTGATATGCGTTTGATGCGCAGATTTGTGATGTTCAAGCAAGGCGATAAATGGCAGCCTTAAAGCCAGCTCTTGCCCGTGTGCCAGCTTATGCAGTAGCAGCTCAAGATTGTCATTTTCGTGAAGCGCTGCCTTGTGAGCCAGTTTCCCTGCCTTGTCAGGTGCGCGCCCCAAAATGCCGCGATAGGCAGCTTCGACCAGTTCACCACCGAACAGCTTTATAAAAAAGCGGAACACTAATGACTTGATTTCTTTGTCGGCGTTGGAGGACTTCATCTAATGCCGAATTTTCTCTTACGAAGTAAATCAAAGGTATTTATGGCCATATAAATCTTCCCCAATTTAAGTGACTACAACATCCACAGCCAATGGTTTAAACCCCAAATGTTCAAACCAGCACACATACTCCGACACCATGTCGATCATGATTCGATATTGGCCAGGTGCTGCGATACGAAGATTGACATTGCAACTAGTCGTTTCATCTGGCTCAACATCTTTCTCCAGAGCAGATCGACTGAAATCTATCGTTACTGGTTTGCCGTTCGCGTCGCATAAATGTGTGCCGACGCGTACGATACCTTCCGTTCGTGGATTACTATGCAGCCAACGCGCTTGCCCCGTATTGCGTATGAGGCAGCGTATTGAAAAGTCGTCGCCCGCGTTCACGCTGAGCTGATGAGAATCAATTTTGATATCGCAGCTTAAACCTTCTACTCCGCGGCTATCAAGTGTGCGACTACCTTTGTGGAGAAAAAACACCGACTTGCTGGTCATTGTGTTGGTGGCCTCACTGAGAATACGCCGCTTTAACGCTCTTGAAGGGTCGCGCATTATCAGCGCTTTATAGTCATCCAATGTCAATTCACCACCGCTATTAAGTTTGCAGGTGGACGCCGTAAAGCCAACACTATAGGCAAGCTCTACGACATTTTCTAAAACAAGATCGTTCTCAAGCACGTCGTAATCCGCCATTTCCTTTTGCGACATGGGCGTTTGTGAATGAAGGCGGCCAGGCTCGCTAAACCCGGCGATCCCTCCTGGCTTCAGTACGCGCGCCATTTCTGCCAATATTTCCAGTTGATTTGGAATATGGTGAAAAGCGTCGAAGCAAACGATGCGATCAACGGATGCATCGGGCAGATTGATGCGCCGCCCGTTAAAATGCAAAAATGCAGGCGATGACAAGGGTTTGCCAATAATCGGATGTTCCTTAAACAGTCGCCTGCCTATTGCCAGCGCGGCTTCAGATGCATCAAGCGAAATCGTTACGCAATGCATTTGATTCAGATAGCGGGATAGCCAGCAGGTGCCCGCCGCAAAATCCAGAACGGTCATTGACCTTGTTAAATGCAATCCTGACAAAA
>JANXWW010000112.1 GCA_025350945.1 Burkholderiales bacterium | reverse complement strand
CAAAGCTGCGCGTGCAGATGCGTTTGGAGATTCAGAAACTGTCGCGCGAATTAAAAACCACCAGTATTTTTGTGACGCATGATCAGGTGGAAGCGATGACGCTGGCGCATCGCATGATCGTGATGAACGCAGGACGGGTCGAGCAGGTTGGCGCGCCGATGGAGGTCTACGATAATCCGGCAAGCGTGTTTGTGGCGGGGTTTATTGGCTCACCGGCGATGAATTTTTTGCCGGGGGTGGTTACAAGCGGTGCGATTGAATTTGGCGAAAATTTATCGCTGCCGATCAATGCTTCACTAAAAGAAAAAATGAATCAAGGCCAGCAAGTGACGGTCGGCGTTCGTCCCGAACATTTTTCGGTGACCGAGTCGGTGAGCAAGACAGGCCTACCTTTCAAGGTGGAAAGTGCGGAAGCCTTGGGTGCTGACTCGCTTATTCATGGTTTTATTGCCGGACATGGGCTCGTGTTGCGCGTGGATGGGCATGCACGCCATCAAAATGGTGAAGTGCTACACGTCACACCGCACGCGGATAAGTTATATTTCTTTGATACCGCCAGCGGGAAGCGAATTAGCACAGAGAATGAATGACACAGGTTTTGGAATAGAGAAAGATTTAGGCCGCATCCGCCAGTTGGAAGAGCTGACGCTCTCCACGTCGCCCAGTATTCATCAGCGCAATTATGATGGCTGGGTGTTGCGCGCATCGAATACCGATACACGTCGCGCCAACAGTGTGACCGTGCTGCATCCGTCTACACGCGGCCTCGCCGAGAAAGTTGAATTTTGCGAAGCATGGTACGAGCTGCACAATCAGCGCGCTGTTTTTCGCCTGACCAGTGAATTGGCACCCGGCGCCTTGGACGAGCTTCTTACCTGGCGCGGCTACACGCGGAAAGTGGAAACGCTGGTTATGACGCTACCGATCACCAACGCTGTGGCATTGCATAGCTTGCCGAAAAATGTGAGCGTGATTGAGCGTTCGCGGGCTGAAGGCATCGCCGATGCGCACCGCTTGAAGGGCACTGGCGTTGAGGCGGTTGGTCAGGATTTAAAACGGCAGTCGGTCTGGCGGGGCGCGCAAAAATTTCTTGCCCTTATGACGCCTGCGGGCATCATGGCCTGCGGTATGGCGCGCGTCGAAGATGGGCATGTGGGGATTTTCAATATGCGCACCGCCGTAGCGGAGCATGGCAAGGGCTACGCAACAATGCTGGTGGCGCACCTGATTGATTGGGGAAGGCAGACAGGCGCACACACGGCGTTTTTGCAGGTGGATCGCGAGAATACGCGCGCCGTCACCATTTATCGTCGCTTTGGATTTGTGCCGCAATATCTGTATTGGCATCGCCTGCACCCCTCGCCTGCATCTTCATCTTCGACATGAATGGAGTTCCAGATCAACTTACTCGCGATGCATTTTCGTATTTGCAACGCGGTGAAATACGCGAAGCTGAAGTAAGATTTCGTTCTGCCATTGCAGCCAACAGTGCAAACGCAAATGCGCTACATGGACTTGCGATTATTGCGTATCAAACAGGACACTTTCAGCCAGCAATAGAGCTCTTTGATCGCGCCATTGCCGGTGACTCTTCACTCGCTGCAGCGTATGTGAATCGCGGCAATGCGCAATTTGCCTTGCAACGATTTGACGACGCAATTCAATCGCATCAAGTCGCATTGCAACTCTCGCCGGATTTAAACAGTGCGCGAATAAATCTTTCTTCTGCCCTGCAAGCGGTCGGGCGAATTGATGATTCAGTAGTAGCACTTGAAGATGCGTCTGATTCGCCTGATTCACCCAAGACCCTCAACAACCTCGGCAATCTTTACAAAGAGCAGGGTCGGCTTCAGGATGCCATTCGCTGCTATACCGCCGCGCTGCGCTTAAACCCGATGCTGCCGCAAGCGGCCAGTAACCGGCTTGCCGTCATGAAACTCGATTGCGAATTAAGTCCGACCGATATTTTAAATGCGCATCGCGAATGGTCCGCGTGGTTTGAGGCGGTGTCGGCGAGCGCGCCAGTGCTAGTCAATACGCCTGAACCTAATCGAAAAATTCGCATCGGCTATGTTTCACCCGATTGTCATGGCGCTCTACCGGCATTTATCGATCCTGTTATCGCGGGTCATAATCGTGAGCGATTTGCAGTGTATTGCTATTTCAATAATCCACAATCGCCGGAAAGCCTTGCTGCACGCGGTGTTGCGAGCACCTCCTGCATTTTAAAAGGTGCAACCGACGAGGAGGTAGCCAAAAAAATTCATGATGACGGTATCGATATCCTGATCGATATCGCCGGTCACACCGGTCAAAACCGCCTCGGTGCTTTTGCCCGTCGCCCGGCACCGGTACAGATTACATGGCTCGATTATTTGGGCACGACCGGTTTGGCGGCAATGGATTATCGGCTGACCGATATTGTTGCCGATCCCATCGGAAATGAAAATTTTCATACCGAAAAACTACTGCGCATGCCGCATACGCAATGGTGCTGGCGACCCGATGAAAACGCGCCTGAAGTTACCCAGTTACCTGCATTGAAAAACGGTCACATCACATTTGGATCATTTAACAACGCGATTAAATTAACGGACGCAACCTTGAACCTATGGCGACAGTTATTGATCGCGATGCCGAATTCGCGCCTGCGGGTGGCGGGTATTGCGGAGGGGTTTGCGCGGCAACGTATTATTGAATTATTGCGTGTAGATCAAGTGCGGCTTGAATTTTTGCCGCGTGTGAGCGTGCGCGAGTATCGCGAATCATTTGGCATGGTTGATATAGCGCTTGACCCGCTGCCATTTTCGGGCGCGACCACCACGCTCGATGCGCTGTGGCAGGGCGTGCCGGTGCTCACGCTGCCCGGCGCTACATCATGTTCGCGTTCGAGCGCGAGCTTGCTGACAGCGATTGGTTTGCATGACTGGATTGCGCAAGATGCCAAAGACTGGCTGCAACGCGCAAAGCAGCTATGTGCTGATGTGAAGTCGCTCACGCAACTGCGCGCAGGTCTGCGCGAGCGTGTGCAATCGAGCGCGTTGGTAAATTTTAAAAAATTTGTCGATGATCTTGAGGCGCAGTACATCGCTGTTTGGCAGGTGTGGTGCAAGCAGCGATCTTCGCCTGATGCCGACATTGCTGCGTTGGAACAGATGACATTGAGCAGTGATGATTCAGGCGTGCATAATGATTTGGGAAAACATTATTTACGGCAGGGGCGTCTCGCCGAGGCCATTCAATTATTTGAAGAAGCATCGCATCTCGATTCGCGCCAGCATTTTTCGATGAGCAACAAAATCGCAGCGCTGCGGGCAGACCCCACAATCAGCCAGGAAAAATTGTTTGCGCTACACCGCGAATGGTCGGATCGGTTTGAGTTTCATGCTAGCGGCGCGCCGTTACTGGTTAATTCGCCGGAGCCGAATCGCAAACTTCGCATTGGCTATGTGTCGGTCGATCCACTGCGTCGGCTCGCAGCTTTTATTGAGCCCGTGCTGCAATCGCATGATCGCCGCGAGTTTGATATTTTCTGGTTTGACGATGCGCCTAACTCGCCACTCTCAATGCTCGGCGTTACCATCCGCAGTCTGACGGGCATGGACGACGATCAGGCGGCTAAGACAATTCACCAGGATGGCATCGACATTTTGATTGACCTTTCCGGCCATGGTGAAGCGCATCGCATGGGTGTGTTCGCACATCGCGTGGCACCGGTGCAGATAAGCTGGCTGGGGTATCAGTGCGATACGGGCATGAATGGAATTTCGCATTGGATTGGCGACACGATTAGCGATCTGGACGAGAAGAAAAATAATCGTTTGCTGCGTTTGCCGCAAACGTCGTTTTGCTGGCAACCAGAGTTGGAGGCGCTGCCTGCAAATGCGCCGCCCATATTGACGAACGGGCACATTACGTTCGGCTATTTCAGCGAAGCATCAAGGCTTTCGGATTTTATGTTGGCGCTGTGGAATCGCCTGTTGGTGGAATTGCCGCAAGCGAGGATAGTAATTGCCCATATTCCCGCAGGTTTTGCACAGCGCAGGCTACTGGAAAAATTAAATTGTGATGCGACTCGAATCGATTTTTTAAGCGATGCCGAATCGTCGGCTCGTGAGAATATTTTTGATCGCATCGATATTGTGCTCGATGCAATGGGCCTTTCAGATCCGCTCGCGACACTGCGTGCGATGTGGCAAGGTGTGCCGGTACTCACGCTGGCGGGTGCGACATCTTGTTCGCGCATGGTGGCGAGTGTGTTGACCATTGTCGGTATGGATGAATGGATCGCACGAGACGAAACGCAATGGCTGGCGCTGGCGAAGCGTCTTGCCGCAAATGCCGCGTCGTTGACTATACTTCGCCAATCATTACGTGAACGTTTGCGTGCGAGTTCTGTGATGGATGCAAAGAAATTCACTTGTGATCTTGAGGCGTTGTATAGAAACGTGTGGCGGGATTGGTGCGAGGCGCGCATTGCGGCGAAAGCTTCGCCGACAACTTATCTCGGTTGCGATGGCGCAGTCATTGCCACCAAGGCCGCGCTGGATTCAGGGCGTATCGACGAAGGCGTTGCCACGATTACGGCGGTGTTAAAGACCCGGCCCGACTGGGCGCTGGCAAAGACATTTGCCATGGGTGCATATATGGGATGGGCGCAAACGCATCACGAAGCTAAATCCGCGTGGCGGAAAATCGTGCCGCAGAAAATCAAGCGCACCAAAGTGTCCGCGATTGTTTGCAGCATCCGAGCTGATTATTTTGCCGGCGTAAAATCAGCGCTGGAAACGCAATTCGCCGCGCACAGTGTTGAAATCATCGGCATTCACGATGCCAAATCGCTGGCTGAGGGATATAACCGGGGTGCGGCAAAAGCATCAGGCGATATTCTGATTTTTTGCCATGATGATATCGATTTTGTCCAAGCTGATTTTGGCGTTCGCGTGCTGCATCATTTGCAAACAAGCGATGTGATCGGCGTGGCCGGAACGAGTCGCCTCACGGGCCCGGCCTTTATGGACAGCGGCTATCCGAATTGCTGCGGCCAGATTATTCATGCGCGACACGATTGGCGAAAACCGGATTCCATACTTTCTTACTTTGCGCCGGGTGTGCAGGATATTGCGATGAAGGGTATCCAAGCCCTTGACGGAGTGTTTATCGCCACGCATCGGCGTGTCTGGGAACAAATCAAATACGATGAAGCAGAATTTGACGGCTTTCATTTGTATGATGTTGATTTCACGTATCGTGCGTATTTGACCGGACTGCGATTGGTGGTGCCGATGGATTTGTTGCTGGTGCATTTTTCAGATGGCATCTACAGCCCCACATGGCAGCGCTACGCGAATCGGTTTCTGGCTAAATTTCCAGCGCTTGATGTGCCACCGAATGTACTGCGCGGCTCACCTGTCAATGTACGCCTCAGCTCCATTCAACAGATCGAGCTTTTGCATACTGGCTTACTGCATCACCGCTTTGGTTCCTGATTGCAGCACTTGCTGCAAAACACTAAACATTAATATGAAAGCATTTTTTTGTGATTGAACTTGCAAGCCAAATTGGCCTAGCGCTGATAAACAAGGGCTGGATGATCGCCACCGCCGAGTCCTGCACGGGCGGTGGTATTGCCGAAGCGATTACGGCCATTCCAGGCTGCTCTGCTTGGTTTGATCGGGCGTTTGTCACTTACTCCTATCCAGCCAAGGTTGAGGCCTTGGGCGTGGCGCAAACAAGCCTGGATGTGCATGGCGCGGTGTCAGAGACTGTTGTGCGAGAAATGGCGCAAGGCGCATTAGCAAAGTCGCATGCGCATGTGGCGATTGCGGTTTCCGGCATTGCCGGCCCGGCGGGCGGTACATTTGAAAAACCGGTCGGTACGGTCTGGATTGCGTGGGCTATACGCAGCGCAATTGGCGAAAATAGTTCAATCATTTCAAAGCGTTACCTATTTTCAGGTGATCGGGCGGCAGTTCGCAGCCAAACTGTTGCCAAGGCATTGGAAGAACTGCTGCATAATCTTCAATAGTTGGCGGTTCCGCCAATTTCTTCAAAAAAAACTTGCAACCGGCAATTTTTTTCGGTACTGTATAGAAATACAGACTGTACATCGGTACAGTTTCTGAAGTTTCTTTAGATTAGTCTTCTTTAATACAGCCGGGAGCTTTGCCATGAACATGATGGATAAAAACGCAATGGACGAAAATAAAGCAAAAGCGCTACAAGCCGCACTTTCCCAGATCGAGAAACAGTTCGGCAAAGGCTCGATCATGAAAATGGGCGAGAGCAGCATTGGTCACGACATTATTCCGGTTTCCACGGGTTCACTCGGCCTCGATATCGCGCTTGGTATCGGCGGCCTGCCACGTGGCCGTGTGGTGGAAATTTACGGCCCGGAATCATCGGGTAAAACCACGCTGACCCTGCAAGTCATCGCCGAAATGCAGAAGTCTGGCGGCACCGCAGCATTTATCGACGCCGAGCACGCGCTCGATCCGCAATACGCCGCCAAGCTGGGCGTAAACATCAACGATCTGTTGATTTCACAACCGGACAACGGCGAACAGGCACTCGAAATCGCCGACATGTTGGTGCGCTCAGGCTCGGTCGATATTGTGGTCATCGATTCGGTCGCCGCATTGACGCCACGCGCCGAGATCGAAGGCGAAATGGGCGATTCACACATGGGGCTGCAAGCGCGCCTGATGTCGCAAGCGCTGCGTAAACTCACCGCCAATATCAAACGCTCAAACACACTGGTGATTTTCATCAACCAGATTCGTATGAAAATCGGCGTGATGTTTGGTAGCCCAGAAACGACCACGGGTGGCAATGCACTGAAGTTTTATGCCTCAGTGCGTATCGATATTCGTCGCACCGGTGCGATTAAATCGGGCGAAGAGGTTATTGGTTCTGAAACCCGCGTCAAGGTGGTGAAGAACAAGGTTGCACCACCATTCAAGACTGCCGATTTCGATATCTTGTATGGCGAAGGTATTTCACGCGAAGGCGAGATTATCGAGCTGGGTGTGATCCATAAAGTGGTCGAAAAATCGGGTGCGTGGTACGCGTACAAAGGCGAGAAAATCGGCCAAGGCAAAGACAACAGCCGTAAATTCCTCAAAGACAATCCAGAAATGGCGCAAGAAATTGAAGCCAAGATCCGCGCGATTGTGGGTGTGGCGGGCCGTGGTGATGCGGTGGTATTGCCGGTAGAAAAGGATGATGACGAGTAATTAGTTTTTTAAATTGCAGTGGCGTTTTTCATTAACGCCACTGCTTGCCAGTTCGATGGTTGGGCCGTTCGATCCCTCGCTGGGGCAGGGCGGCTTTTTTTACGCGCAAAATTTAGTGAGGTGTGAATATGAGCCATGTAAATCGTTCTATATTTTTGGGTGCAAGCGCGGTGAATCCAGTTCTTCATGTGACGCGCGATGTGCCGACTCAGCCCAGAGCAATCCATTCGCAAAGCAAACAGAAAATGGCGCAGCAAAATTTGCATCAAGATCGTTTATCCGGATTTCAATTGGCTGCTGATACTGAATCGTCTGAGCAATATTTATGGAGCGCGGCATGGTTTGCGATGTTTCTTTTGTTTCTCTGCACGACCTGAGCGACTTTAATTTTCATGTTGAACGGCAGTGAACCACGCGCTTAATATTATTGAAGATGTAGTGCCAGAGACCGAAGCCGATGAAGGCTTATTTGGCCCCGAAGCGTTGCGTGCCGCTCGTGCCATGGGCGAGCCAAAGCCTGTAAATCGTGAACTCGTTTCCGCCGCATTACGTTTGCTTGCGCGCCGTGACATGAGCCGCAAAGAATTCACCACCAAAATGGGTAAGAGCGAATTTAGTGTTGATGAAATTGAATCCGTCACCGCGTGGTGCGAGGCAGAAGGTTTTCTCAATGAGGCTCGCTACGCCGAAGGCAAAGCGCGCGTGCTGGGAAATCGCTACGGCGCAAGGCGGGTTGGTGCAACACTGAAGCAAAAAGGCGTGGTTGATGAGCTGGTGGAAACGGCTGTGGCTACGCTAAAAGAAACCGATTTCGCTCGCGCCCGCGACATGTGGCGCCGTAAATTTGGTGAGCC
>JANXWW010000108.1 GCA_025350945.1 Burkholderiales bacterium | reverse complement strand
TTGATTTTGGAATCATAGGCGGCATCCATAATTTCCACCACGGTGAGGCCGGGTTTGTTGTCCAGCTTTACGTTCCAATATTTTTCAAACCGCGCATGCGCTTCGGGATTGTCAACTCGCTTGTAATCCGGAAACATCATCGGGATCAGCCCCGCATCCGACGCGCCCTGCACATTGTTTTGCCCGCGCAAGGGATGCAAGCCTGAACCGGGCTTACCAACCTGGCCGGTCATTAGCGTGAGTGCGATCAAACAGCGCGCATTATCGGTGCCGTGTACATGCTGCGAAATACCCATGCCCCACAAAATAATCGATGCTTGGCTCGTCGCATACGCGCGCGCGACTTCGCGCAATGTTTCTGCGGGAATGCCGCAGAGCGGTGCCATCATTTCGGGCGCAAAACCCTTCGCGTTTTCTTTTAGCGCCGCAAAATTGTGGGTGCGATTTTTGATGAAATCTTCGTTCACCAAACCTTCATCGATGATGGTGTAAATCATCGCGTTCAACATCGCCACATCCATGTCCGGCTTGAATTGCAGATAGCGCCATGCGTGGCGGGCAATATCGTTTTTGCGTGGATCGGCGACGATTAATTTCGCACCGTTTTTTGCGGCATTTTTTATCCAGGTCGCCGCGACCGGATGATTCGATGTGGGATTCGCACCGATCAAAAAAATCACTTCCGCTTTGGCCACATCCGATACCTGATTCGACACCGCACCTGAACCCACACCTTCGAGCAAGGCCACAACCGATGACGCATGGCAAAGCCGCGTGCAGTGATCTACATTATTCGTGCGGAATCCGGTGCGAACCATTTTTTGAAAAAGATAGGCTTCTTCATTACTGCCTTTGGCGGAACCAAATCCAGCGAGCGCATTCGGGCCGTGTTGATCGCGGATTTTTACCAGCGCGCTGCCAGCCAAATCCAGCGCTTCTTCCCACGTGGCCTCGCGAAAAACATCGCGCCAATTATCAGGATCCATATTGAAATCAGCGGTCTTGGCCACGCCAGTTTTACGAATCAGCGGCGTGGTGAGACGTTGCTTGTGATGCGCATAATCAAAACCGTAGCGACCTTTCACGCACAGCCGACTGTGATTCGCGGGCCCATCGCGGCCTTCAACACGAATAATTTTATTTTGCCTAACGTGATACGTGAGCTGACAACCCACGCCGCAATACGGGCACACCGAATCAATGGTTTTATCCGCCTTAATTTGATATGCGCCTTTCGCAGGCGCTAACGCACCGGTCGGGCAGGCCTGCACGCATTCGCCACACGCCACGCAGGTGGACGCGCCCATCGGATCATCTTGATCGAATACGATTTTGGAATGCGCACCGCGAAACGCGTAGCCGATCACATCATTCGCCTGCTCTTCGCGACAGGCACGAACGCAGCGTGTGCATTGAATGCACGCATCAAGATTTACCGTCATCGCGGGATGCGAAAAATCGGGCTCCGATTGGTGACGTGCGTGGAAACGTGATTCGCTCACACCCAACGCTGTCGCCCATTTCAGCAACTCATTGCCGTCGGGTTTGTAATCTTTTTTAGGAGCATCCGCCGTCAATAATTCCATCACCATTTTTTGCGCATGCACCGCGCGCGGTGAATCGGTCATGACTTCCATATTGTTGGCGGGATGCCGGCAACACGATGGTGCCAGCACGCGTTCGCCCTTGATCTCCACCATGCACGCGCGGCAATTTCCATCAGCGCGATAGCCGGGTTTGTAGCAAAGATGCGGAATTTCCTTGCCGTGCTCTCTCGCGATCTCAATTAAAGTTTGATCGGCAAACGCCGTGACTTTTTCGCCGTCGAGTGTGAATTCGATTTGCTCGCGCGGCAACAACGGCTCAGTCATTGCGTTCATCAGCTTATCTCGTGCGCAAAATATTTGATCACACAGCGAATCGGATTCGGCGCTGCCTGGCCGAGCCCGCAAATGGATGCATCCTCCATCGCTTGCGAAAGCTCTTCCAGCAGCCCCGTTTTCCACTTCGTTTCTTCAAGCAGCCTTACCGCTTTTTCTGTACCGACACGACACGGCGTGCATTGACCACAGCTTTCATGTTCAAAAAAATTCATCAGATTCAACGCCGCATCACGCGCCTTGTCGTGCTGCGATATCACCACCATCGCGGCAGAACCAATGAAGCAACCGTAGGGCTGCAAGGTATCGAAATCAAGCGGAATATCACCCATACTCGCCGGCAAAATACCACCTGATGCGCCGCCCGGCAAATAGGCGTAGAAGGTGTGTCCGTCCAACATGCCATCGCAAAATTCGCTAATCAATTCATTCGCCGTAATACCCGCCGGTGCCAAATGCACCCCCGGTTTTTTTACGCGACCCGATACCGAAAATGAACGTAAACCTGTGCGACCATTTCGCCCGTAGCCCGCAAACCATGCGGCACCTTTTTCCAGAATATCGCGCACCCAGAAGAGCGTTTCAAAATTATGTTCCAGCGTGGGGCGACCAAACAATCCCACCTGCGCCACATACGGCGGACGCAGCCTGGGCATGCCGCGCTTGCCTTCGATGGATTCAATCATCGCGGATTCTTCGCCGCAAATATAGGCCCCCGCGCCGCGCCGACATTCGATGCGCGGCAACGCATGCCCACCAGGCGGATTCGCTTTCAAGGCCGCCAACTCCGTTTCCAATATCGCGCGACAGTGATGATATTCATCGCGCAAATAAATGTAGATAGCATCAATACCCACCACATGCGCCGCAATCAACATGCCTTCAATAAATCGATGCGGATCGCGTTCCAAATAATAGCGATCCTTGAATGTACCCGGCTCACCTTCATCAATATTTATCGCCATCAATCGCGGCGCAGATTCCGCGCGAACAATGCGCCATTTGCGACCCGCTGGAAATCCCGCGCCGCCCAAACCGCGCAGCCCGGAATCTTCCATCTCCTTGATCGTGGCCTCAATTTCTCGCTCGCCATTCACCACGCTCAGATACGTTTGATAACCAAACGCCGCTCTGTAGGCGGCGAACGAAGCATAATTGCCTGAAGATGCCTGTGTATGCTGGGCTTTTGCTTCCAGATTTACACTCTCAACCGTAGCGTGACCAAACGCGTTTTGGCCCACACAAACCGCAGGCGCGTCGCTGCATCGGCCGATGCAAGGTGCCGCAATCACGCGCACGTCTTTGCCTAAAATCGCCGGTAATTTTTTCAGTAATTCATCTGCACCCGCCATCGCGCACGAGAGCGTGTCGCATACGCGTACCGTCAGCGCAGGTGGCGCGGCATCACCTTCGCGCAGCACATCAAAGTGATGATAAAAAGTGGCGACTTCGTAGACTTCTGTTTGTGCGAGCTTTAATTTTTCCGCAAGCGCTCCGATGTGCTCAGACGAAATACCATTAAATTTATCTTGAATCAGATGCAGATCTTCGATCAGCAAATCGCGGCGAATTTCGCGGCCATTCAACAATGCAGCAACATCAGCGCGCGCTTGCGGATCAATCTGCCGACCTTTGGGTTGATTGCGCGCCTTCATTCGGCCGCGCACGTCTGCGAGCGGAATCATAATCGGTGCGCCGGGCGCGCGGTCATTCATTAAAAACCTTTCCAGAAATTTATCGCAAACATCCTATTCAAAGCATAGCGAGCCAATCAAACAGGGCACATGATGATTGTCAATTTCCTGAAACTGATGATCTAGCCCATTACCTCATTCGCACTTTGCTTGCAGCTTTCCCCGCATAAATATCAAGCCACGAAAAAAATTCGCGATACCAGAGCCGTGAATTTTGCGGCTTTGAAATCCAGTGATTTTCATCCGGAAAAAATACCAGCTTTGATTCAACATTGAGCGATTTCAATGTGTTGTAGTAAGCCAAACCCTGTCCATCCGGCACCCGGTAATCGAGCGCACCATGCATGACCAATGTCGGTGTTTTCATGTGTTTGGCAAAGGTGATCGGATTTTGCGCCGCCACTTTCGCAGGCTCTTCCCAATACTTGGCTTTTAATTCGTAATTGAAATAGCCGCCAATATCTTCCGCATATTGCATCACCCAATCGTAGCAACCGGCATGACAAACATAGGCCTTGTAGCGATCTCCTTTCTTCTGTGCACCACGCATTGCACCATTCCGGCCATTCATCCACGCCACCATATAGCCACCATAACTGCCGCCACTGGCCACAAGACGATTGGCGTCAATGTATCCCTGCTTCAGCATGAAATCGGTGCCCGCTTCTACATCCGCATGCTCCTTGGTGCCGAGCATGCCAACGTTCGATTCCAAATACTTCTGGCCCCAACCCAGTGAGCCGTGGTAATTCACGCACACCACCACATAGCCTTGCGCAGCGAATACTTGATTGTTCCAGCGGAAATGAAAATTGTCGCCCCAATTTGCGTGCGGGCCACCATGAATGGAATGCAGCAGCGGCCATTTTTTCTTGGGATCAAAATTCGGCGGGTAGCAGGCCCACATTTGCACGGCTTCACCATTCCAGCCCTTGATCGTGAATTCGCGCACGTCGCCCATGTTGAATTGCGCCATCAAATCGTCATTAAACGTTTCAATCGGTTTTGCGTTTTCACCAATCGCATCTGTCGCAAATACTTTAGGCGCAGATGCCATGTTGTTGCGCACAAAGACCAGCGTCTCAGCCTTCACATCAAAATCGGTCACCGTACCGCCGGGGGCGACAATGGCCGGCTCGTCATCATCAATTTGCATTTGCCACACCGACACGCGTGAATGATCGTCGGCGGTGAAATAAATCGACCGACTATCGGCAGACCATTTCAGCGGCGCATTTACGGCACGATCCCAGCGCTTACTGATAATGTTAAGTTTGTTTGTTTTGCGATCAATCAACGCCAGTTTGTTATCGTCATTAATGGAGCGACGATAATTATTGACCAGCAGCGCAATCGATTTACCATCCGGTGAATAGGCGGGGTGATGGTGATTGAGTGGCGATTTCAGCGTGAGCGTTTTTGCTTTTCCCGTCTTGATTTCCATCTCAACGATATGCGTTTCCTGGTCGCTTTGTTTATCCGCATTGGGGTTGAGTGTGAACACCAGATGCTTGCCGTCAGGCGAAATATCGTACTCGGGCGTATCCATGTCGAATGCAGGCAATTCATATAATGTGCCCGCAAAAATATCGCGCACTTTGCCGCTCGCCACATCGAGCACATGTATGCGCGGCACGCGCCCGTCGGCGAGCCAGTGATCCCAAAAACGGTATTGTGTGTGCGATACAACAATGGCTTTGCATTTATCGTCCTGCATTTTTTTCAAACGCACTGCCTGATCTTTTTCACTTTTCTCGTCCGGCCATACCCATGAAATAAACGCGAGGCGCTTTGAATCCGGAAACCATTTAATGCTGCCAACGCCCGTAGCCAGGTTTGATGCACGCCGCGCTTCGCCACCATCAGGCGAAATAACATATACCTGCGGCTCTTTATCCGCGTTTGCACCGTCGCCGCGTTTCGCAACGAACGCAATCGTTGTTCCATCGGGCGACCATTTGCAGCCGCCATCTTTTTCGCCACAACTCGTGAGCTGCCGCGGCGCGCCACCGAAGGTGGACAGCAGCCACAAATGGGTCGCGCCCTTGTTTTCATCCATGTCATAGCTGGTCACGGCCACGCAGGCTTGCGAGCCATCAGGCGATAGCGTTAGCGATGCCGGACGCTTAATTTTCCAGAGGTCAGTGGCTTCGATAAATTTTTGGTTTGATTTTTTCAAGATTAACTCGCGCAAGAAGTAAATAACAAAAACATGATTTGTGCGTCTGATTATTACGTTTAGCACAACAATATAATTTGTCCGTACACATTATTTCAATTTTGGCTTTCACATACGATAAAATCATCCCCTGACATTTTCAAACTGGACTGCGCATGAACCCAAACGACCTCCCCCAAAACAAGCCCGCCACCGCCCCGAAATTCAAATGGGATGACGCACTACTGCTCGACGACCAACTCTCTGAAGACGAGCGCATGGTGCGCGATCAGGCGAATGCGTATTGCCAGGACAAGCTGATGCCGCGCGTGTTGAAAGCCAATCGCGAGGAAAAATTTGATCGCGAGATCATGAATGAAATGGGTGAGCTCGGTTTGCTGGGCGCAACCATTGATGGCTATGGCTGTGCAGGTGTGAATCATGTTTGCTACGGCCTGGTGGCGCGCGAAGTGGAGCGTGTGGATTCCGGCTATCGCTCGGCGATGAGTGTGCAATCCTCACTGGTGATGCATCCGATTTACGCATACGGCACCGAGGCGCAGCGCGCGCGCTGGCTGCCGAAGTTGGCGACGGGTGAATTGGTCGGCTGCTTTGGGTTGACTGAACCGGGCGCGGGATCAGACCCTTCGTCAATGATTACGCGTGCGAAAAAAGTCGATGGCGGCTATATCATGCACGGCGCAAAAATGTGGATTACCAATTCGCCGATTGCGGATGTTTTTATTGTGTGGGCAAAAGATGATGCGGATGAGATTCGCGGCTTTGTGCTTGAAAAAGGTATGAAGGGTTTGTCTGCGCCAAAAATTGACGGTAAATTTTCGCTGCGCGCATCAATCACCGGTGAGATTGTGATGGATCAGGTGTTTGTGCCGGATGAAAATTTATTGCCGAATGTGAAGGGTTTGAAGGGCCCGTTTGGCTGCCTGAATAAGGCACGCTATGGCATTAGCTGGGGTGCGATGGGCGCGGCGGAATTTTGCTGGATGGCGTCGCGCCAATACACGCTGGATCGCATCATGTTTGGCAAGCCGCTCGCCGCCACACAATTAATCCAGAAAAAACTGGCCGATATGCAAACCGAGATTACGTTGGGCTTGCAAGGCGCTTTGCGTCTAGGCCGACTGATGGACGCAGGAACAGCCACACCGGAAATGATTTCGCTGATGAAGCGCAACAATTGCGGCAAGGCGCTTGATATTGCCCGCATGGCGCGCGATATGCACGGTGGCAATGGCATTGCTGATGAATACCACGTGATCCGTCATTCGATGAATCTTGAAGCCGTCAACACATACGAGGGCACGCATGATGTGCACGCACTCATTCTCGGTCGTGCGCAAACAGGATTGAATGCGTTCGGCGGGGCTTGAAAATAAATGACCGCCATCTGGCTACACCGTCCCATACTTGCAGAACTGAACCGCCCCTCACCCACCCTGGTTTCGCATCTCGGCATTGAGTTTCTTGATATCGGCGACGACTACGTGAAAGCAAGAATGCCGGTGGATCATCGTACGCATCAGCCGTTTGGTTTGTTGCATGGCGGTGCCTCAGTTGCGCTCGCTGAAACATTGGGCAGCATAGGTGCTTACTTTTGCATCAATCCAAAAACACATAGCGCAGTCGGCCTCGACATTAATGCGAATCATCTTCGCGGCGTGAAAAGCGGCTGGGTGATGGGCGTGGCAAAACCCATTCATCGCGGCAAAACTACGCACGTTTGGGAAATACGCATCAGCGACGAAGTTGACAAGCTAGTTTGCATCACCAGGCTGACGATGGCGATTTTGGAGAATCCGAAAACATCCGCTACAGCAGGCTAGTTTTTTTGTTGCTTTCGTGAAACGTTTTATCCAACCCTACGCAACTTTTCTGCGCCTGCCTGACGTCGGCGCAATCGTCGCGGCCGCGTGGCTGGCGCGCTTGCCGACGGGCATGATGGGCTTGTCGATGCTGCTATTCCTGCGCGATCAGCTCGGCTCTTTTACCCTGGCAGGGACGGCGGTGGGCGCGTACTTTATTGCGATGGCTGTAGCAGCACCCGTGCAAGGACGCATCATTGATCGCAACGGGCCGCACACCTTGTTGCGTGTGACCGGTATCGCGCAGCCGCTAATGTTGCTGCTGTTATTTACGACGGCCACGTTCAAAGCGCCGTTCGCATGGGTGGTTGGCGCAGCAATGCTGGCAGGCGCATTTCCGGCACCGTTCACCACACTGGCCCGCACAGTGTGGCGGCACCGCTTTACTGATGATGTCTCGCGCCGCATGGCGTTCGCCGTTGATGCAGTGACGATGGAGCTTTGCTTTACGGTGGGCCCACTGATCGTCGCACTCGTGATCGCGATCAGCAATCCGCAGGGTGCATTTCTCACCACGATAGTGATGTTGTTCGCGGCATACTGGATTTTTATCTCATCACCAATCCTAAAATATTGGCAGCAAAGCCCCGCCACCGAACGTCATCTGTTGGGCCCACTCACCGATCCGCAATTGGTGCTGTTGTTTGTGATTACGTTCGGCTTGACCACTGCCTTTGGGCTGATGGAAGTCGGCTATCCCGCACTCGCCACTTCACTGTCGATTCCAGCATTAGCCGGTGTGATGCTGGCGGTGAATTCTGTTGGCAGTGCGGTTGGTGGCGCGGTGTATGGCGTGCTGCATCCAAAGCTGTCGCTGGAACGCCAATTCAGTATTTTGCTGGGCATGATGGTGTTGCCGCTGCTATTGCACGCGTGGGTGAATCATTTGCTGTTGCTGGGGATAGTCGCGTTCATTGCCGGTGCGACGATTGCGCCATCCATTGCCGCGCAAAGTGTGTTGATTTCGCGCATGGCACCGCAAAAATATGCAACTGAAGCGTTTACCTGGTCATCCACATTTATCGTCTCAGGCATTGGCGCAGGTATGGCCGCAGGTGGGGCGCTGGCAGAAACTTATACCGCCAGAATGCCGTTTGTTATCGCCGCATTGGTGATGGCGGCGATGGCGACGTTGGCATTACTGCTTAACGTAAAACAGGTGGCGGGTGAACACTAAAACCAACTACTGCACACCCTCGTCCATCATCACGCCTGGCGGCAGTGGCATGGTGTCGATGCCTTCGTCTTGCAATGCGATGGCATCATTTGGCGAGACGTTGCCACGAATGCTGCGACGATACTCTTCACCGTAATGCATGCGGCGTGCGGTTTCGGCGAAGGCTGAGCCGACATTTTCGGTATTGGCGATCACATACTGTTTGAACTGGCGCAGCATGTGTTGTTGCAAGCCGGGGATAGCCGTGGCGGCGGTCATTTGTTCAGACGTCATGGTGTCCGACGGATGCTGAGTTTGCAGTGCGTTGCTGCTGGTGGATGTTGCCCCGGAATTAATGCGCGGCGCTGACAATTGCTTCACGATGTTGGTGTCGCCACAAACAGGGCATTCCACCAGGCCGCGATCGAGTTGCGAATGGAAATCTTCAGACGAACGGAACCAGCCATCGAAGGCATGTTTTTCGTAACAAGATAAGCTGAAGACAATCATGGAATTTATAAACAATCCGGTAAATTTACTTGTCAATAAAAATAAGATTTGCACTGACATCAATACTTGATATGAAGCCAGAATCTACCAATTCAAGCGCGTTGTAGGTGCGTGTTACACGTATATAACGCACACTGCGCCACATTTGACGACAAGGCTAGTCAAAAGTTGTTAAATATCGCGTGCGAAGCTCGTTTTTCTGCACTTTGCCCATCGTGTTTCGCGGCAATTCTGTGACCAAAAATACCTTTTTAGGCACCTTGAAATTGGCCAGTTTTTGCTTGCAGGCCTGAATAATGCCCGCTTCAGAAATGTGCTGGAAAGCCCCGCCAGTGCTAGGCTTTGCAACTACCACGACGGCTACCGCCTCGCCAAAATCGCGATGCGGCAGACCGATCACAGCGCTCTCCACCACACCGGGCAAATCATCGATCACCAATTCGATCTCTTTCGGGTACACGTTATAACCGCCGGAAATGACTAAATCCTTGCTGCGCCCGACAATATTCACATAGCCATCCGCATCGATAAAACCCATATCGCCAGTTTTGAAAAATTTATCCCTAGTGAATTCCTCCAGATTTTTTTCCGGCATTCGCCAATAACCGGGCAACACGTTATCGCCTTTGACCTGAATGTGGCCAATGGCACCCGTACCAAGTGCTGCGATTTCATTAGCCGGGTCACACACCCGTACCAACACCCCCGGCAGCGGCAACCCGACGGTGCCGCCCTTGCGCGCGCCGGCGAGCGGGTTCGAGGTAATCATGCCGGTCTCAGTCATGCCGTAGCGCTCCAGAATGGTGTGACCGGTGCGCAATTGAAATTCGTTAAATGTTTCGGCGAACAAAGGTGCGGAGCCCGAGACAAAAAGGCGCAGGTGGCGACACGCATCTTGATTGAACGTGCGCTCGGCTAGGAGCCGCGTGTACATCGTTGGCACGCCCATAAAAACGGTCGCGCGCGCGAATGCGGCCATCGCCGCTTTCGCATCAAACTTCGTGTGAAAAATTATCCGGCCACCTTGATGCGCATTGAGCAGTGCGGTATGCGCCGCGACGAACAGACCATGCACATGAAACAACGGCAGCGCGTGCAGCAAAA
>JANXWW010000082.1 GCA_025350945.1 Burkholderiales bacterium | reverse complement strand
CGTGCAGCAAACCCAGCGCGCGGCACTGCCGCATATCACCGGATTATCCGTTGAGCACGCAGATGAATTTATTCGCATGGATGCGGCCACGCGACGCAATCTGGAAATTTCCGAAACGATTAATCGTGACACCTCACCAACACTTTTTTCGCTGCTGAATACAACCGTCACGAGCATGGGCGCGCGCATGATGCGCGATTGGCTGCATCATCCGTTGCGTGATCGAAACGTGATTGCGCAGCGCTTGCAGGCGAGCGCCGCGTTGGCCTTACATGTGACGAATATTCGCGACATCATCAGCGATTGGGCGGACATCGAACGCATCGTCACGCGTGTCGCGTTGAAGACAGCGCGGCCTCGTGATTTGAGCGCCTTGCGAGATGCATTGGCAGCAGCGCCGTCGCTGCATCAACTACTTTTACAAATTGAAACGCCAGCACTGGTGCGGCGCTTGGCGAATTTTTGCCCGGAAAAGCGCATCCACGCTGGGCTTCATGCCGCGATTAAGGATGAGCCCTCGAGTACGATTCGTGATGGCGGCGTGATTCGTAATGGCTTTAATGCGGAGCTCGATGATCTGCGTGGCATGCAGGCTAACGCGAGCAGTTTTTTGCTTGATCTTGAAGTACGCGAACGCGCGCGCACCGGCATTGCCAATCTGCGTGTGGAGTACAACAAGGTTCACGGTTTTTATATCGAGATCACGCAAGGTCAGTTAGACAAAAGCGTAGATAAAAACGGCGCGCTGCCGGACGATTATCGTCGCCGCCAAACGCTGAAAAATGCCGAACGATTCATCACGCCGGAATTAAAAGCGTTCGAAGACAAAGCGCTTTCGGCTGGCGAGCGAGCGCTGGCAAAAGAGAAATTATTATTCGATCAATTGCTGGATGATTTGTTGCCGCATATCGTCGTGTTGCATGCGCTCGCGCGTGCGGTGGCCGAGCTGGATGTGCTGTGTGCAAATGCTGCGAACGCGCGTGATTTTAAATTGGTGGCACCGACGTTTATTGATGATGATCGCGTCTCAATTGATGCGGGTCGCCATCTTGTCGTTGAAAGCCAGGTCGATAGCTTTATTGCGAACGATTGCGAGTTGTCGCGCTCACGTCAACTGCTGCTGATTACTGGCCCGAACATGGGTGGTAAATCGACTTACATGCGGCAAGTCGCACAGATTGTGCTGCTCGCGCACACCGGTTCATTCGTGCCGGCGAAGTCGGCCGAGATTGGCGCAATCGATGCGATCATGACGCGCATTGGTGCGTCGGACGATCTCGCTGGTGGTCGATCCACATTCATGGTGGAGATGACCGAGGCTGCGGCGATTTTAAATAATGCAACGATGAATTCATTGGTGTTGATTGATGAAATTGGTCGCGGTACATCAACGTTCGACGGCCTGTCACTTGCCTATGCGATTGCGCGACATCTTGCAGAAACCACGCGCTGCTATTGTTTATTCGCGACCCATTATTTTGAGTTGACCCGATTGAATGCGGAGCTGGCCAATTTGGCGAATGTGCATCTGGATGCGGTGGAAATGAAAGACAAGATTGTGTTCCTGCACAAGCTCGAATCGGGGCCGGCGAATCAGAGTTATGGATTGCAGGTGGCACAATTAGCGGGCGTGCCGAAATCAATTGTGCGCGTGGCGAAAAAGCAACTTGGCGAGCTGGAGCAGAACCAAGCAGGACGGCATCCACAGGGCGATTTGTTCTCAAGAACCGCACCTGTGCTGGAGATTGAACCCAGCCCCGCGATGGACGCGCTGGAAGATTTAAAGCCGGATGAGTTGTCGCCGAAAGAAGCGTTGGATGCGCTTTATCGGCTTAAAAAACTTTTGAATCAGGCATGAAACAAACTCTCAAAATAATTTTCGCGGCCTTCGCCATCTCAGCCCTCGCCTCGTGCGCATCACTTCCTGCTAGTCACACCTACTCTTTTGCGCTCATCGGCGATCAGCAGTACAACGCCGCTGAAGAGGCGCTGTTCCCGGATTTGCTTGATACAATCAGCGGCGAGAAATTAGCCTTTGTCGTTCATCTGGGCGATTTCAAAGCAGGCAGCGCGTCGCCTTGTACGGATGCGCTTTATGTGCAGCGACGCAACGAATTTAATCGCTCAAACCATCCGTTTATTTTGCTGCCAGGTGACAACGATTGGGTGGATTGTCGGCGCGCCTCAAATGGAAAATATGATCCGTTGGAACGGATGAATAAGCTGCGTGAAGTCTTCTACGCGACGCCCGAAACGCTCGGTAAAAACAAATTATCGTTGATGCGTCAGTCCGACGTTTTCGCCGCCGATCCGATTATGTCGCGATACCCGGAAAACGCGCTGTGGGTTCAAGGCGGCGTGGTTTATGCGACCTTGAATATTCAGGGCAGCAACGACAACAAGGGCTTTGACGCCGCCAATGACCGGGAGCATGCGGAACGCACCGAGGCCAATATTGCGTGGTTAAAGCACGCCATGATTACGGCGAAGTCAGACGACATCACGGGCCTCGCGATTTTCTTGCAAGCAAATCCCGGTTTTGAAGAATCGACAGCGAGCGTTGAAAAAAGTGGCTTCAACAATTTTTTACGCGCTTTTGATGCCGCCGCAGTTATGTTTGCCAAACCAATACTTTTTGCGCATGGCGATAGTCATCAGTTTCGCGTTGAGCCGTATCTGAGCCCCATCGACAAACACCCGATCCTGAACGTGACCCGCGTGGAAGGCTATGGCAGCCCGTTTGTGAATTGGATCAAAATAACCGTAGACGCAGATAACCGCGTTACACCGTTTGTGATTAAGTCGGGCGGGTTTGTACCACCAGTAAAATAATTTTAATGGTGATGGCCGTGCTCGCCATGCACATGGCCGTGCGAGAGCTCTTCCGTAGTAGCTAAGCGAACCGCATCCACAGTGCATTTGAACAATAGTCGTTCGCCCGCCAGCGGATGATTGCCATCGATTACCACTTGATCGTCCGCTATATTGGTCACCGTGTAGACGACCCATTTATCATCTTCTTCGCCGGGTGGCAGGCCTTCAAACTGCGCGCCCACTTCGATATTGGCGGGGAAAACTGCCTTGGGCTCAATGCGAATCAGATTCTCGTCATAATCACCAAATGCGTCTTCAGGCTCAAGCGAAATAGCGAGTTCATCACCCGCTTTTTTGCCCGCAAGGCCTTCTTCCACCAACGGAAAAATCCCGCCATGGCCGCCGTGGACATAAGCCAATTTAGTGCCAGCTTCTTCGAGCATGTTGCCATCGCTGTCAGATAATTCATAGGTGAGGGTGACAACGGAGTCTTGTGAAATGATCATTTATAAAATTAGCAGTGAATTGAAATTAATGTCCGTGAATTTGTCTGACCAGGCCTAGTACATTGCCAACATGTTCACGCGGATTCATGTCGTGCAAAATATGGCGCAGCACGCCTTTTTTGTCGATGATAAAAGTACAGCGCCTGACTTTTTCTTGCATGCCTTTGCGTAGCGCACCGTTTGCATCACCGTTACCGCTGGCATCTTTGCCACCATTGGCCGAGTGTTCCATCATCACTTCGTATTTGCGCGACACTTCGCAATCCATGTCAGAAAGCAATCGCACCGAAATGCCATGCTTGTCGCAAAATTCTTCATGTACCATCCAATCATCGCGCGAAACACCCATCACGACGGTATCGCATTCGGAAAATTCTTCTTCGTTATCCGAGAATTCAATCGCCTCGCGCGTACACACGGGCGTGCCATCTCGCGGATAAAAATAGAGAACCACGTTTTTCTTACCGCGAAAGCTGGAAAGCTGGATCATTTCCATTCTCGCGTCGGGAAGTTCGAACGACGGGGCAGTAGAGCCGACATGCAACATTGTTTTTGATCTCATCAATAGTGAAGCGGTTAAAAAATTATTGATTGACGGGTGAACAGAGTGCTGCGCAACTGGTACTTTTAAAACAAGATTTATTTACGCTACCTTGATTCTAGCGCATTTTTATTTTTAATTTGCTTCACCCTTATTTAGAAAAGTTTTCATGAAAAAAAACCAACCGCTTGCACACCTGAATGGCTTGTCACCTGACGAATTTTTGCGCGTGCATTGGCAAAAAAAACCGCTGCTGGTTCGCAATGCGTTTCCGGATTTCGCAGCGCCACTAACCGCCGCAGAAATTTTCGAACTCGCAGGCCGCGATGAGGCGGAGAGCCGATTAATTGTCAACAAAAATAACGAATGGGGAATACATCACGGCCCCATTACGAAAAAAATTTTGCGCGATGCAAAGAAATCGTTATGGACTGTTCTGGTGCAGGATACGCAGCATTTTTCGCGCGAGGCACATCAGCTACTTCAGCAGTTCAGATTTATTCCAACCGCGCGTATTGATGATTTGATGGTGAGCTATGCGGTCAAGGGCGGTGGCGTGGGCCCGCATTTTGATTCTTATGATGTATTTTTATTGCAGGGCGAAGGTAAGCGTCGCTGGCAAATTTCGGCGCAGCGCGATTTATCACTTGTGCCTGACCACGCGCTGAAAATAATGGCGAATTTCAAAGCCGAAAAAGAATGGGTGTTGGAAACCGGCGATATGCTTTATCTGCCGCCCGGCTATGCGCACCATGGCGTGGCCGAAACAGACTGCGTTACGTGGTCTATCGGCTTTCGTGCACCAACTGAGCTGGAACTTTCACACGCATATCTGGATTTTTTGCGCGATGAAATATCGCCTGAAGGGCTTTATCAGGACGCCGATCTGGAGGTGACGAGAAATCCGGGCGCAATCGACTTGGACATGCAAAGCCGCCTCGTCAAAATTTTGTCGCGGGTCACGCACGCAAGCGCTACACCCGACATGATGAAACGATTTGCAGGCCGTTATTTCACGGAACCCAAATCGCATATTTATTTTGATGCGCCGAAAGCAACCATGTCGGCACAAACTTTCTCGCAAAAAATTATTGCTCGCGGCGTGGCACTTGATTTAAAAACGAGATTATTGTTTGTTGACATCCTGTTTTTTATCAATGGCGAAGACTTGGCTGTGCCCTCCAAAGATCGCCCGATATGGCGCACGCTGGCGAATGTTAGAAAACTGTCGGCGGATGAGGTCACGCAACTTTCAGAAAATTCTTTTTCTTTGTTGCAAAATCTGGTGAATGACGGTTATTTGCATATCGGTTAATACGACTTTTCAAACCTATGAAAGCTCACTGATGACGATGCCAGAAAATTTAAATTCGCAACCCGCCCCCGATTCTATCTATCGCATCATGGAATCCAACGGTGAAGCGCTCGTTGCCATCGAGAGCGTAGTTGCCAGTGCGACGCGAGAGATCCGAATTTTCGACTCGCTGCCATCGTCGCTGCGTGAACGGGATTTCGGGCGGCCAGCGCGAATTGAAGTGCTCAAAACTTTATTGCTCAAAAAACGTGCAAGTCGCATCCGCATCGCGCTGCATGAAGTCACTGCGATGGAAAGTGAATTACCGCGCTTGTTGTTGCTCATGCAATTGCATTCCACGCAGGTGCAAATACATCGAACTGTAGGCCAGGCGCGCGAGGCACATGATGTGATGCTAATTGCTGATGATGCACACTCGTGGCGAAAACCGTATTTTGAACATCCACGTTCCGTTCTGACGCTCAATGATCCGGCCGCCACCCAGCCTTTTATTGACCGATTTGAAGAAATTTGGGAAAACACGGAAATGGTGAGCGTGGGTGGAGCCACAGGGTTATGAGATTAATTACTTAATAGCTCAAAAATGCGCAACTCACGGATTTTCCTGTGGTTTTTATCAGATATTGTGCGGTGCGTCACACAAATGCTATAATGAAACATCGGTTGAAAAACGCTATTGAAATAGCGTTACGGTATATGAATTGTTTTCAGGGACGTAATAGCGCAATAGTTTAAGGCGTAACACCAGAAATCGGTTAATAAGCCACGAAGCCGATAAAAATTTTTGATCAAAATTTTTTCACATTAATTACCAAGGGAAGTTTGCCATGAATAAGTCAATCCTCGTTGCTGCAATCGTTGCTGTTGGTCTTACCGCCTGCGGTAAGGAAGAAGTCAAAAAAGTTGAAATGCCTAAAGTAGAAATGCCAAAAGTCGAAGCACCAAAGGTTGAAATGCCCAAGGCTGTTACCGATGCGGCAACTGCTGCTACCGATGCTGCCAAAGCTGGTACGGGCGCTGTTGTTGACGCGGCTAAGGATGCAGGCAATAAAGCAATGGAAGCTGGTAAAGATGCTGCTGGTGCCGCTAAAGACGCAGCCGCTGCTGGTGCCAATGCTGCTAAAGATGTAGCTGGCAAAGCAGTTGACGCATCGAAAGACGCCGCTGCTAAAGCTGTTGCCGGTGCTAAAGATGCTGGCGCTAAAGCTGTTGAAGCTGGCAAAGATGCGATGAAGAAGTAATTTTCGCTTCTCGCGAATAAATCAGGTTCTGATTATTTTGACCTGACGAAAACGCGAACCCAAACGCCGACCCTCTGGTCGGCGTTTTTATTTGTACGGCTGATTTTATAGCCCAGGGATCGAGGGCGTTGACGAATCACCGAGTCACGCATCTCGCCAATCAAAACCTGAATCCTGATCGGCAATGCCCACCCACTCGTGTGCACAGCCCAGCGCGCCTGCCAACGCTGCCTGCGCGAGTGTTGGCGAATTATTGCTCGATGACAAATGTGCGGCAAACAGATGCGTTAATTTTGTGCAGTCGATGCGCGTGAGCAAGTGCGCCGAGGTTTGGTTATCAAGATGACCAAATTTCCCGGCCACGCGGCGTTTAAGTGCGGCAGGATATGGCCCATTCATCAGCATATCGAGATCGTGATTACACTCCAGCACCAGCGCATTGCAACCCGATAATGTTTCTTCAATGTGCGTCGTCAGCGTACCGGTATCGGTTAACACCCCAAGTCGTTTTTCGCCATCAGAAAAAACGTATTGCACCGGCTCGTTTGCATCGTGCGGCACATAGTATGGCGTGACGCGAATGTCATCGACTTCGAAAGACACACGGGGATCGACGTAATGCAGCAACGCGGATGGAATCGAGGTATCACGCAATACCTTCGCCGTGCCATGCGTGAGCCATACCGGAATGCTGTGCCTGCGCGCAAACCGCGCCACGCCGCCGATATGATCTGAATGCTCATGGGTGACAGTAATTCCGTCAAGATCGCCTGGCACAAGGCCCGCGCGCGCCAGTCGGCGCTCGGTTTCGGCCAACCCAAAGCCACAGTCCATCATAACGCGGGTCGTGCTGGAAACGGTCTTCACTTCGACAATCAGCGCATTGCCTTCGCTGCCGCTGCCCAGTGAGCAAAATCTTAATGACATAGACTATTACACCAGCAAGCGCGCATGCGACAGTTCCTGTTTCCGGCTTTACAAACGATGTGGAAACAATGCGGGCTCATCACCAACGATGAGCCCGCATCCTTGCCCTGCAAAATAAAAAATCCGTGTTATTTCAACTGTTCCAGCAACAGCGCGAGTATGCGCTTGGCGGTGGCTGAATTGTCGGGCTTGCCCTCGCCAGTTTGCACTTCCACATTAGTCACGCCAGCGGCTTCAGCAACATAAATGCGATATTGCGGCTTCGAGGCAGGATCATCTTTACGCCAGAACGCGAGCTTGTCCAGGAAGCCTTTATCAGACGATTTCGAATCGCCTTCAGGATCGATATAGCGCACGAAGAACAGGCCTTTCGAGCGGTCACGATCTTCCACTGTGAAACCGGTGCGATCCAGCGCCAAACCCACACGACGCCACGTGCGGTCAAATGGTTCGCTGACCTGTAATGGGCCATTTTTGGTTTTGTCGTAGGTTGCTTTGGGCGCAGCACCTGCGACCGGTGCACCAGACGCGGCGGCTGACGCCAGTGCAGTTGCTTTCGCGGCCTCCACACCAAACTTTGCCAGCATACGGTTCAGTGTTTCGGCTTCCAGATCACGATCTGCGGCGCGGGGCTGCCAACCTGTGCTGGTTTTGTCGAGGTTGGTATAAACCTCTTCCAAACCGCGATGACTCAAATAAATATCGGTCGTGCCCTGCTCAAGGCCCGGCTCGATGCGGACGCGGAATTTGTCGCGCGTATTCGATGACCACAGTCCGTCCAGAATCCGGCCCACCGTGTTGCGCAAAAAATCCTGCGAAATTTTTGTGCGGTCTTCATGCCACTCGGTTTCCATAATGCCTATGGTCGCATTTTCGCGCTTCAGCACATAACCCGCATCTGCCCAAAACTCTTTCAGCGCAGGCCATACTTTTTCCGGCGTTGCGTTCACCACCAACCAGCGCTGCTCACCCGCGCGCTCAACACGTGCGTTATCGATTTTAAGCATGCCGACTTGCACGCTGCCCGAGGGAGTTGAACCTGCGCCTGTACCTGTCGCGCGCTGGCTGTATTGCGAATAAGTGGTGGCTTTGCCGTCAGGAATGACGAAGCGATCATCAACCGTCGGTGACGTAAGATCGGGCGGCACTTCCAGAGGCGCTACTTTGCCGCCACCAGCACGGTAATCGGTATTTTTGTTTGCGCCAAACAAACTACAGCCAGACAGCATCAGCACGGTGGACACGCACAACGCACATATAGCGTTTGAACCAGTCGCTCTGCCAGCAACTTTAGAAATAATTAACTTCGACATATTCAAGCCGATTCCTTTACAAGATCATGAATGCCCGCCGCGCGCATCGCTTCACGCAATTGCGCGTGAAAAATCGACTCGAACGGCAAAAGCGGAAGACGAATACCGGTATCTATCAAACCCATTTGATTAAGCGCCCATTTTGCCGGAATAGGGTTAGGTTCCAGAAACAGATGGTTATGCAGCCCCATCAGGCGATTATTGATTTCAATGGCCTTGGCGCGTTCCCCCTTCAATGCTGCCACACACATCTCGTGCATCAAACGCGGTGCCACATTTGCGGTGACCGAAATGGTGCCCACCGCACCCAACAACATCAGCGCCAAGGTCGATACATCTTCGCCGCTGTAAATCGCAAAATTTTTCGGCGCGCGCATCAATAATTCAGCACCGCGCGCCATGTTGGCGGTCGCATCCTTGAGGCCCACAATATTTGGAATCTGCGCGAGTCTGAGTGTCGTGTCGCTACTCAAATCGGCGACTGTTCGGCCCGGCACGTTGTACAAAATTACCGGAATATCAACCGCCTCTGCAATCGTGCGGAAATGCTGATACATGCCTTCCTGGGTCGGTTTGTTGTAGTACGGCACCACCGATAAAACGTAGTCAGCACCGGCACGCTTGGAAAATTCCGTAAGGTGCACAGCTTCCTTGGTGGAATTCGCACCCGCACCCGCAATGACCGGCACGCGCCTGGCGGTGTATTCAACACAGGCTTTAATCAGCGAAAAATGCTCATCGAAATCGACCGTGGCCGATTCGCCAGTCGTGCCGACGATAACGATACCGTCCGTGCCCTCAGAAACATGCCAGTCGATCAGCGATTTGAGACGCGCGAAATCAAGCGCGCCATCGGACAACATGGGAGTGACAATGGCAACTAAACTTCCGGTCAACATAGACATCAAATAATTTCGAAATTAAGCAGTCTTGTATTTTAACCTATCCACGGTGTCGGGCGCATTCTGCTGTGAGGATTAAATCAATGAGGGATCTTGATCGATTTTGATTTAAGACAGACCGCAGCCAAGTACGTTCAGTGCGCCGTTTCGTCGCCACGATGCCACAGCCAGGTCAGCAACATGTGCGGAAACGTCAGCGCCGCCAGCCCCCAAAATATGACTCGCGTGATCGATTCAGCCTCATTAAGACTGGTATGGCGCAGCCACATGTAAGCCGCAGCACCGGCGATCAGCGTGATGATGGTCAGCGGCAGCCCACGCAATGTCACCCAGCCCAGCGCCGCCCACTTGTGTGACGGAGCCAGACGTTCTGCCAGCGTCAGCAAATGCAGCGGCGAATGTAAAAAACAAAAATACCAGGCGAACGCGAGCAAAGGCGGCAGTGTCCAGAACAGCGTCACTGTGGCTAAAAATTCACACCACGAAAACGTGTCTGATAATCGCCGCGACTTAAAATACACCATCAACACCACCGCGCCTGCGAATAGAAAAAACGGAAAAAGCGGAAAAAGCGGAAAAAGTGCTAACCGGGATATTGAATCAAGCGCATACGTCATGCTCGACGTGGGTTGCCACGCTTCAGCGCGCGTGCCCGCAAGCCAGCCAAACAACAGCGAAACTTGCTGCGGAAACATCATCCACGGAATGATGATGGGGGCTCCGCCCAGACCACACACCGCTGCAAATCGGGCGAAAGCGTTCATCCTGCGATGCGCATGGATGTCGTCACGCAGGCCAAAATGCAATATCGATACCGCGAGAAATAATAACAACATCAGCGGCGCTGAAAGCCACCAGGTGAGCATCACCGCTATCGCGAGGCCAACGTAGCCCAGTGAAAAATAAATCCACCAGTATCGTTGCAGTCTGCGCTGAAACACGCGTTCGCCCACCAGATGATCAAGGCCGCCGTGTGATACGCCCAATAAACCCACGCCGAAGACGACTATCCAAAGCTGCGTCACGAGCGCTACATCAGGCCGACGCGCGATCACCCACCCAGCCGCCAGCAGCAGCGACGCAGCACTCCACACCACGCTTAGGCGGTCACGTGCCACGTAAAACCAATCAGCACGTTCAGCAAGAACAGAGCGGCGTAGCGTCATCATCGCGGGAAAAACGCCGCCTTCAAAAACGGGATTTTTGGGCACGCACGGACGATGCGCGCGACATCGAGCGGGGTGGCGACACCGGATAAAAATCTCGCCAGCGCATCAGGCGGAACGCGTGCGAACAAATCAAAAAAAATCTTTGGTGCAAGTGCAGGATATTCTTTCAAAACACGAAGAAAAACCGCATCCATCCAGTAACTCACATCGCTCCGCCAGCGCGGCAATTGAAACTCTTCTGCCATCAGATTCGACTCTGCGAGTTTTTCTACGATGGCGTCACAAGCACGCTGTGTCTCGAAAAACGCGTAGCCGCTTGATGCACGCGCCATGCCGCCACCCGCGCCTATTTTAATGATGCGGCCCGATACTTTCGAAGGTTGCAACTCGGGATCCATCGGCAGCACACCTTGTTCGCGGTGCAGCACTTGATAGCGTTCAAGCCCAAAGCGGCGTTTGAGATAACGTTTGATTTGTGATTGATAGTCAACATCATCGCAGGCGTCATTTAACGGTGCGAACCAGGTGTCCTCAACCAGCGCGCGACGATCACTCAGCGGCAAAACATAAATAAAGTGAACGCGACCTGCTCGACTGTCCGCTGCGGACGTCACCGAAAAATCCATTAGCGTGGCGCGATTGACATTGAATATCGGCGTGTCGGATTCAAGTTCAAATCCTTGAAAACGCTGTATCCATGCGGCCTTTGAGAGTGTGGCAGGCGGGCGTGAATCAAACACCCGCCCCGCGTTAATTTTGCCAATACTGGTATGAATTTCTACCTGATCAAACTTGTTTGACGCACCAATGACCGTCACGCCTTTTAGCAATTTCACATGCGTGGAAGAGGTGATCAGACGCTCTGCATCACCATACAGGCGATCTGCAGGAATCATTTCATAGCAGTGTTGCCCAGTATTGCTAATGGTTTCATAAGACGGTGTGCCCACTTCACCACACATCACCTCCCAGCTTGGCCAGCGGATAGCAACAGATGTCTGAAATGGATGAGGTGCGTGGCCTTGCCCATTTTCTGCCCCGCTGTTTGCCCAATAACACCAGGTTCTGTCGCGCACATATTGGATGCGCGGCTCCAGCACGACGACACGCAGATGTTGAAAACGCGGTGCCGCCAAGCGCACGGCAAGCGACAACCCCGCGAGACCGCCGCCAATAATGGCGATATCGAAGTTGTCGGTAGATTCGCTGCTCACTGATATTTGCTCAAAATAAAGGTTTGCCCGACTCAAAAAAAAGGGCGCACAACGCGCCCTTTCTTGATAGATTAAATGACTAAAAATTACAACCTTGCCATCGCATCTTTAAGTTCACGGTCACGCGCCACAGCACGTGCGGCTGACACGGCAATCACCGCCAAGCCAATTTTATTCACCGCATCCGCCAGGTTAAATAACAGCTCACGCGTGACTTTCATCTCTGGTGTGTTGGAAATCATGATCAAAATAAAACATACCGGATAGATTGACCAACCGATCAAAATAAATTTCTTCATCGCGTCAAGCCCCTCGGAAATTGGCCCCAGCGCGTCTTCTTGAGCGGCCGACACCACCGAATAAAGCAGGTACAAAATAAACAGGAACGCAATGCAACCCACGAGGAAGAAGGCCCACGCCTCGTTTGCGGACCCGCCGCGCCTGAAGATCAATTCTGCTGCATAGCCGGTGACAATCATGATCACATCGCCCACGATCAACAAGATCAATAGCATGCGGTTACTCGCCGCACCCAACAGACTGGGGAACTTAATCAGCATGAGCGGCGTGGTGAGCAGCCAATCCACGTAACGCAATTCGGTGGGGAATTTGACGAGCGTTTCAAACGTGCCATCGCGTGGCACATAGCCCAGCATCATAAAATAATTGAGCGCCGCAATGCCCAGGTAACACGCCGCTATTGACGCAGTTGCGCGATATTCAACCGGTAAGGAATCACGCTCGAGTACGATATAAAATGTTGCCGCACAAAACGCGATGAAGGTGATCAAAAAAGAATACTGCGTCAGTAATGCCAAACTCATATTGCCTCCCGCTGGATGAAAAAAGAATGCTTATCGAATTTATGACACTTTTAATTCGCGCTGCAATTTCAGGTTTATGAACACAACACGAGAATATCACTAGCCGTGAAAACTATGGCTCTTTTTGTAAATGACACATCTTTTCACAAACCCTGAATATCAAACATGGTAGCCTCTCCAGATAGCTTTTTTCAGATATAAATGTCTAGGATTATTACAAACGTGGAGACGAAAAGTATTATTCGGCAAGGCGATACAATAATTAAGTTACCAATTCGTTCTTTTTGTAGGGCATTATTATGATTACTAGAGCAAATATTCAATTGACCCCAAACGGGAAAGTTATATTTATGAATTCAAGTCCTTCAGGTGCAGATTTCACGGGCGGCAGCGTATTCCGCAAAACCCAGCGCGGCTATGCAGAGATCGCACAAGAAACCCAGGTTTTACATCCCAGACTTCGCCGTTTTTTGGTGTTCGTAGATGGTATGCGCTCGCTCGATCAACTCATCGAAATGACCCAGGTTTTGGGCAGCACGCGCGATGCCATTGACAGCCTGTATCGTGATGGTTTCATCTCGCTGGCCGGTGACATCCAAGCACACGCGAGTCCCTATCCAAACGTTGCCGCATTTCCGGGCAATATTATTCCGCCGCCCTCGCAGGCACCACAGCAATACAACCCTGCACCGCAGCAGCAATACAACGCGCCGATGCAACAAGCACCACAGCAACAATACAATCCACAACCACCCCAGCAGTACGCCCAGTCGCCACAGCAACAATATGCGCCACCACAGCAGACTCCGCAACCACTGCCACAACAAACAGCCCGCGCCACGAATTATTTTCCGCTGGAGCAGGTCAAGGCTTATATGGTGTCTGACCTGCGCGTGCGCATGAAAAAAGACGCGGAATTGATCGCGCCGAAAATCATGGCGGCGAGTTCCCCGGAAG
>JANXWW010000025.1 GCA_025350945.1 Burkholderiales bacterium | reverse complement strand
CATGTACATCGGCCCCTGAATCACGCCCATATTCGCCACACCCGATACGGTGCCCGCCAGCCGTGCGGGAACGGACTCTTTCGCGAACGCGAAGCTCACAATAAAACAGCTCGCAAAAAAACCGGTGGCGGCGATTAAAATTACCAGCCAAAAATACGGAATCTGCGGTGTATAAATTAACGTGGCCCAAAGGCAAAGCGCGATGGCGAGCCCACCGATGTAGATTGATTTACGGCGATGCACACGGTCCGACACCGCACCAAAAACCAGACTACCCATCGCCCACGACACCAGCATGGTCGAGCAGAGCCCGGCGGCATTGGTTTGGGTGAGACCGTAATGCGTGGTTAAAAACGGCACGCCCCACAGCCCCGCGAAAGTCAGCACAATCGATGACGCTGCACCCGGAATAAAAAACATCAACACCACATTGCGATAACGCAGCACTTCTTTCAAACCATCAAATACGTTGGTTTTTGCGTACGCAGATTTTTCAGGCGCGTAACTTTCAAAGCCACGTTCCGCAGGATCATCACGCACGACAAGCCACGTGATTATCGCCACCAAAACAGTCACGGCGGCGCTGGCCCACATCACGTTACGCCAGCCAAATTCATTCACCAATAATCGTAGAGGCGCACCCGCAAACACGGCACCAAATACCCCCACCGCCAGCGCCACGCCCGAGGCCATCGCGAATTGCCGCGCAGGCATCCAGTGACTCGCGATTTTCAGCATCGCGACAAACGCCACGCCGACTGAACCGCCAATCAGTAACCGACCCATATTCGCCCATGTCACATCGGTTGCCATCGCGAATACGGCCGTACCCAGGGCCGCAATGATCCCTCCCACTGTCAACAACACGCGCGGCCCGAATCGATCCGCCAAAATCCCCGTCGGAATTTGCATGGCGACATAACTATAAAAATAAAACGCGGAAAGATTTCCCAGCGCAGTGGCGGTCAGCGCGAAAGTTTGTGTGAGTTCGGTGGTAATAACTGCGGGTGCTACACGCTGATAAAAACCAATGAAATATAGCGCCGCACCCAGCCCCCAAATCGTCCACGCCAGTGCGACTGGCGGCGTGGTGCTTCGTTCAACGGTCATAGTGATTTTTTTCTAATGCAATCTCGCGACAATACAAAAAAAGCGGCAACGCAAACGAGAGCCCAATGAGCACATTTGAGACGATAAAGAGCAGCGGCCATTTGATCTTCTGCCGCGCCGATTCGACAAACACAAACGGCCAGAACACTAGGCAGGAGATGGAAAAATCAATCAGTGTCGCCGCCGAAATCGCCGAGCCCCATGCAAGTGAAAGCGCGCCCGACGCGCCTGGGACTTGCGCAAGGTAACCGAAATAAGTGGCGTAGGGAGCGATGGCGCCGATGATGGCGGCTGCGAGGTAGAAACGTTTCACTAAAATCCCGGGTACATAAATGAGTTATTCGATCTTGACTTAAACATACCTTACAGGTGTTTAGTAGCCAGCAGATAAAACTCACGATTCTTGGGTGATGTCCTTAACGATTGCTCAAGCCCAAAGCATACGCGCGCAAATATGCAGGTTGCGAGCGGTTCTTTTTGCACGAACAAATCTTGCTTCACACCTTCCACAAGCTTGTTAGCGCTGATGATGCGCGCGTTACCATAATCAACATAGCTCTCGTGTTTGAGAAACGGATGATCGCCAGGAAAGAGTTTGCAGGTCAAATCTGCTGGCAAACCCGCTCTGTAACTAGACACTGAAACAGTCAACGTCTCTTTCTCTGCGCCATAGCAGTCGGTGAGACAAATGAACAGATGTTTTCTGTCGGGATCGCTTGCTGGCCCGGACGGGATCAGCAGTGTCGCCCGCTTAACGACTAAAAACATCGTTACAGCTTGGCGAAGAGCTTGTCTATCACCCGCTGCTCTTCAATCCGCTCGGAAAGTGCCAATGCTATATCCGGCTGCTTTCCCAACGCTAAAAAAATCTGCTCGTATGTTATTGGATCTGATGACCCGTCTGGATCTTTCCACTCCGCGCAATGTGAAGGGTTGTGAAGAAGCTCAACAAGTTCCCATTTATTCATGTGACCAAATCTAACCCAAACCTGAGCAAGAATATCTAGCTCAGCCTTGCTCAGCTCGTCTAACGCTGCGGTCTTTGCGCGATCTTTAAGTGCCACTTGGTGTTCAGCTTTATCACAAACCCACTTGTCCCACCCATCATCACCATTGCGCTTTTCGCCATTGAGAAAGCTCAGTGTAAGCGAGGGAACAGGTCCGTGATCCATGGATACGAAACGGTCACCCGTGATGAGCGCACCGTATTGACTCATTGCCTCCCGCTCTGCGAGATACATGAGCTTGATAAGCTTGAGGTGCGCCATGTTGCCAGTCCCTTGGCGCAGAAACCAGGTTGCTACTTGGGCTGCTTTGCGTTCGTTAAACATACACGTGTACCTCTCATGAGGATCTTTATATTACTGTAAATATATTCAGTTGTCAATTACCCGATTAGCATAATTGAGGCAACGTTCACCATACAACTTTCTTGATTGTGCAGGGCGTACATTGTTGCAAGACGACCACAGTAATGTATTGGATTTGGGTGACCCACCCTAGGTTTTACCAAAATCAAACCTGCTCCCAAGGCAACCCCGCCCTCCGCCATCCACCCAACTTCCCTCGCTGATGGCTCTGATCGAGATCGCCTTCAAAGCCTTCCAGCACGTTGATCACGTTGCTAAAACCCACCGCCTCCAGCGCCAAACCGGCATCCACGCTGCGACTGCCGGAGCGACAAATAATCACCACGGGCCGCGCGGTGGAATGGCCCACGGCTTTTTTTACTTGAGCGACGAAATGTGGATTGATCTCCCAATCCGGGCCGTCGTTCCACGGGATCATCATCGCGCTAATCGGGTGGCCGACGAATAAAAATTCCATTTCGCTGCGGCAATCGACGAAAACTGCCGACGGATCGTTGGCTAAAAACTCGAACGCTTGTTTTGGTTTGAGATGTTCCATCATCAATCCTCGTCTCTTATTGAAAATTCGTTTCAGGGATCAATGTCAGGTGTCCCACATTTACAACAATTATAGCGACGGATAAAAACACCGCTTTTGCGACGTGTAATATAAGAATTATCCCCGCATTAAACGGAACCCAGCCATGAACGCCCGCGACAACACATTTCACCTTGACGCCATCATCGCCCAGCACGCGGATGAACTGGAGGAGCAAGTGATTTCGTGGCGGCGGGATCTGCACGCCAATCCCGAATTGGGCAATCGCGAATTTCGCACCGCGAAAATCGTCGCGGCACATCTGCGCAAACTTGGGTTCGATGAAGTGCATGAGCAGGTTGCACACACCGGCGTGATCGGTATTCTTAAAGGCGGTAAGCCGGGCAAATGCATTGCGTTGCGCGCCGACATGGACGCGCTGCCCGTGACCGAAGAAACCGATGTGCCGTTCAAAAGCATGGCGCGCACCACCTGGAACGGCGTGGAATGCGGCGCGATGCACGCTTGCGGCCACGATACGCATGTATCGATTTTAATGGGTGCGGCGGAAATTTTGAGTCTAGCGCGCGCGGATTTGCAGGGCACGGTGAAATTTATTTTTCAGCCTGCCGAAGAATTGCCGCCGATGGGGGAAGAAGGCGGCGCGGAGTTGATGATTAAAGAAGGCTGCATGGATACGCCGAAAGTCGATGCAATTTTTGGCCTGCACATCACATCCAAAATGCACAGCAACACGATTGGCTATCGTTCCGGCCCG
>JANXWW010000406.1 GCA_025350945.1 Burkholderiales bacterium | reverse complement strand
CCGCCCTCCTCTTCATAATCGACTTTGACAAATTCGCCGCCGAGCGATTTCACTTGGTCGGCGACTTCCGCGCGTGTGTCGTTGGCACGCACAACAGCACCCATGCTCGCCGCCGTTCCGATCGCCGCCAAACCGGCCACCCCTGCACCCGCAATAAACACCTTTGCGGGCGGCACTTTGCCGGCGGCGGTAATTTGTCCACTGAAAAACCGGCCGAATGCATTCGCGGCTTCGATCACCGCGCGATAACCGGTAACGCCCGCCATCGAGGTTAACGCGTCCATCTTCTGCGCGCGCGACAAAGTACGCGGCAGACAATCAATGGCGAGCACCGTGACTTTTTTCACCGCAAATTTTTGCATCAAATCAGGTTGCTGCGCGGGCCAGATAAAGCTCACCAGCGTTTGCCCCTCGTGCATCAATTCCACTTCATCTATCGATGGTGCACGTACTTTAAACACCACGTCAGACGTGGCCCAAAGTTTGGCGGCGGTATCGACCACGGCAGCGCCCGACGCGCGATACGCGTCATCACTCACATTCGCCGCATCGCCCGCACCGGATTCGACCTGAATCGTAAAGCCCAACTTGATTAACTTTTGGACGACATCCGGAACCGTCGCCACGCGCTTTTCGCCCGGAAAAATTTCCCGTGGCACGCCAATGGTGAGAGACATTTTAATAACTCCCTAGTTTTGTTGAATGAAACCGTTTGGATCGGTTTGCGGATTTAACTGCTTATTTTATTGGAAACTGTTCGCACTAGTGTACCGTGAACGGGGTATGGTGGCATGTCTTGAGCCATGAGTGCTAGACGTAATCGAGCGGCAGCGCCGTGGTGAATTTAATTTCCTCCATCGCGAAACTCGAACTCACGTCGAACAAGTCTGACCCACGAATAAGTTTTTTGTATACCGCGTCATAGGCGGCAATGTCCGGCACCACCACGCGCAGCAGGTAATCCACATCACCGCTCATGCGATAAAACTCGACCACTTCGGGCACGTCTTTCACTGCCGCATGAAATTTATCGAACCATTTTTGGCTGTGCTGATTGGTTCGTACCGCAACAAAAACAGTCACGCCGACATTCAATTTTTTCGCATCAAGCAACGCCACTTGCTTGCGAATGAGGCCGCTCTCTTTTAGCTGCTGCACACGCCGCCAGCAGGGTGTGGACGACAAATTAACCTTCGCGGCAAGCTCCGCGATGGGGATTTCTGCGTCCTGCTGTAGCAGGGCCAGCATTTTCTTGTCAACGGCGTCGAGTGTTTTCATGCAATAAAATACTACAAATCAGTTTAATTTGTAGAATTATTGCACGAAATTTCTCATGAATCTGTCATAAAATTGCTTAATATATTCAACCGGAACATCTTCGTGAAAACCATTGGCTTAATCGGCGGCATGAGTTGGGAATCGACCGTACTGTATTACCAGATTATGAATCGTGAAGTCGCGCGGCGTTTGGGCGGATTAAATTCTGCGCTAATAAATGTGGTGAGCCTTAATTTCGCAGACATTGCCGAGCGTCAGCGTAAGGATGACTGGCACGGCATGGGCGAAATTTTGGTTGATGCTGCTTGTTGCCTGAAACAAGGAGGTGCTGATTGCGTATTGATCGGCACCAACACCATGCACAAATTGGCACCGGAAGTTGAGGCCGCTATTGGCGTACCGCTGTTGCATATCGCGGACATCACGGCGACAGCTATTTTAGCTAAAGGCATTGCGCGCGTGGGCCTCTTGGGCACACGCTTTACGATGGAGCAGACGTTTTATGTAGACCGATTAGCGAGCCACGGCGTTGAATGTGTGGTGCCGACTGCATCGCAGCGGATTGAAGTTCATCGGATCATTTTTGAAGAATTATGCAAGGGCGAGATTAGCGATACTTCAAGACAAACTTTGCAAACTATTTGTGTGGATTTATTCACACACGGTGCTGCGGGCATCGTGCTAGGCTGTACAGAGTTACCACTGATTATTAAGCAGGACGATGTGGCGTTACCGCTTTTTGACACCACAACTTTGCATGCGCTGGCAGCAGTTGATTTTGCTCTAGACAGTAAATAAATACAGCTCATTAACCATCAAAAAAACTTAAAAAAATGTGCCAACTTTTAGGCATGAATTGCAACGGCTCTGCCGCGATTACATTTTCATTCACCGGATTCGCCGCGCGCGGCGGGCGCACGGCGGATCACGCCGATGGCTGGGGAATCGCCTACTATCAGGGCTCTGGCTGCCGCGTATTTCATGATGACGAACCTGCGAGCGATTCGAAACTCGCTGCGTTTTTGCGCGACTATCCGATCAAATCAAAAATTGTTTTGGCGCATGTGCGCAAGGCCACCCAGGGCTTGCCGGGCTTGTCGAATTGCCATCCATTCATTCGCGAATGGCTCGGGCAAAGCTGGGTGTTTGTGCACAATGGCGATTTGAAAAATTTCCAACCCGAAGCCAATTTCCATGCAGCCTGCAATCACCGCTTTTTGCCCATTGGCACCACCGACAGCGAAAAAGCATTCTGCTGGCTGATGCAGGAATTGAGCGCCAAATTTGCCGACCGCGCCACGCCACCTGCCTGGGATGAGATAGCTCCTGCGCTCGCGGAAATCACTGAAGTTATTGCGCGCTTTGGCAATTTTAATTTTATGTTGTCCAATGGCGAGGCGCTCTACGCGCACTGCTCGAGCACACTGCATGCGCTCGAGCGTACACACCCGTTCCCGACGGCGAAGCTCGTCGACTGCGATGTCAGCATGGATTTAAGCGCACTCAACGCCCAAGGTGATCGCATGGTCATCATCGCCACTGAACCGCTCACTGATGAAGCGTCGTGGCGCAAATTTCAAACAGGCGAATTCAGCGTGTTTGTCGGCGGTGCCTGCGTGTATCAACACATCAATAAAAATACCCGCGCATTTGCGATGCCAACACCGGAAGAGAGCGCGCGTGCGCTGTTAGCAGAACGGGCAGCTGAGCGGGCGGCGGAAGCGGTGGTGAGTTCAATAGTTGTGGCTAAGATTTAAAACCCTAGCATTGGCGCGGTGTTTGGGCATAAAATGACTTAAAAAGCCCGTCGATGCTAGGGTTTATCTGTGCGCTCTTGTGGAGCACGAAATGCTTCGCGCACCACGTATAACCCGAATAAAAACGGCAGAAGAAAAAAATAATATCGGCCCGCAAATTCCCCGAAAATGCTCACCCACACCGCTAGAGACGTGCGTGTTCGACCCCCACCAAACGATCCCGACGTGGGCATATAAATTGCCAGCCATAATGTGATCGTCAAAATGACGATGCCCGCGACGAGATGACGATATCGGATTGGTCGAGTTTTCATAACGGCATCGGCCGTGCATTTGCCAGCACAGGCATCTCACATCCGCCCTTTGCAAATCCAATCACCTTAAAAAATTCCCCCATCTCTGCCGGGCTCATTAATCGTTGCACTTGATTGGTGAGCGGCAAAAACGTCGCTGCATCATTTGGATCATGCTGCGCGAGCAATTCGGTAATGCCCGCTGCCAACAAAAACTGCGCCTGCGAGGTGTAATTGATGAGTTCCAAACCGGCAGCAAAACCCGCATCTGCCACATCGCTAAAATCAACGTGCGCAGTAATATCTTGCAGACCGGGATACAAAAATGGATCGGTGTGCGCATAGTGACGGTAGTGGCACATCAGCGTGCCGGTGCTGCGACTTTCAAGGTAGAACTCGGCCTGGCGAAAGCCGTAATCGACTAACAAAATTGTGCCGCACTGCAAACTTTCGGCGAGACTTTTTATCAATCCACTCACGGCGGGTGCTATTTCTGTCAGGTAATTATTCGGTGCAACATCATTCGCAAAGCAGGCCTGAATACGGCTCGCGGCGGTTTTAAGTTCTGCTGACATCACTAAATTATCGCGCCACACAAAACCGCCCTCATCAACTAAAGCAACACCACGCTCATAAATTTGATCATCCGAAAAATAAATTAAATGCACCGGCAACACATCCAGCACTTCGTTGGCAATGATTGCACCAGCAAAATTTTTCGGCAGCGCATCCAGCCACACCGCACGCTGCGAGAGATGGCTGGGGAGCCCCGCCAATGCTTGTGTTTGACGTTGCCGCAGATCGGCACTGACTTCCAGCAGCAGATAACGATTCGGCAATTGATTTAATTTTTCGAGCGCCAACAGCACATCGCACGCGAGCTTGCCGGAACCTGGGCCGAGCTCCAGCACATCGCCATTCGTTGCAGCAATGGTCGGCGCAATTGCGCTTGCAATGCATTCGCCAAACAGTGAAGAAATTTCCGGCGCGGTTACGAAATCACCCGCCGCGCCAAACTTGCGCGCACCTGCGGCGTAATAGCCAAGGCCCGGCGCGTAGAGAGCTAAATCCATAAACTGTGCGAACGAAATCCAGCCGTTGCGGCGTTCAATTTCGGCGCGAATATGGGCAGCGCATGCATGAGAATGTGCGAGCGCGTCCGCATCGGGAACAGGCAGCCGCGAGGCTTCATTGCTGCTAAGAGGAGATTTCAAATTGGTTCTAAGTGGCATCAGTTAAAATAGATATCAAGTTTGAACGAAATCTTGCCGAAACAACAAACTTAGTTTTATTTTTCACCGATAAATTATCTGAAAATGTCCACTATCCATTCAACACAAAAAACCATTCTTATCACCGGTGCCGCCAAACGCGTCGGCGCGGCTATTGCCCGCGCGCTGCATGCGGCGGGCGCGAATGTGATTATTCATTGCAATCATTCGCGCACGGATGCTGAGGCACTTGCGACCGAATTAAATCTTTCGCGCGCCAGATCAGCCGAGGTCGTGCAAGGCGATTTGCTGGCAACGAACGCGCTCAAAGGTCTTATCGTGCAAGCGCATTCCTGTTTCGGCCGCCTCGATGGTTTGGTTAACAATGCTTCATCTTTTTATCCCACGCCCATCGGCACCATCGATGAAGACCACTGGAATGAATTAATGGGATCGAATTTAAAAGCACCCCTGTGGCTGTCGCAAGCGGCCGCACCCTATTTGCGTGAAGCAAATGGTGCGATTGTGAACATCATCGATATTCACATCAATCGCCCGCTAAAAGATTTCATCGTTTATAACGCCGCCAAAGCCGGGCTCGCCGGGCTCACACGCTCACTCGCTCTCGATCTTGGCCCGGAAATTCGCGTGAACGGTGTATCGCCTGGCGCGATTATATGGCCCGAAGATGAGGCCGCCTATCCCCCCGCAGAACGCGAGCGCATCATCCAGCAAACGCCGTTGAAGCGCATCGGCTCGGCTGAAGATATTGCCGGCGCGGTAAAATATTTAATGCTGGATGCGCCATATGTTACCGGACAAATTTTGGCGGTGGATGGTGGGCGGGAGATTGCGCTATGATTGTTCAAAACACAAATTCAAGTCTGTTTTGCTCTTAGGCCGCTTGTGTCTTTAAAAGTCGTTAACCCGAATTTCGTCGCCATTGCCGAATCGTTGCAGCAGCAGTTTCATCAAGCTGAGCCGTTCCCACATTTGGTGATTGATCATTTTTTCGAGAACGATTTTGCACATTCTCTGACACAAAGTTTTCCAGCTTTCGAAGCCGGCAATGCTATGGGTGATGACGGCAATATCGGCGGTAAATCGACGTTTGATCAGATTCGCAGACTCGGAACACATTTCACAAATCTGGATTCTCTGGTCAGGTCGCGAGCGTTTTTGAATGTTATTGAAAAAATGACCGGTATAGACAAGCTGCTATTCGACCCTTTTTATCTAGGAGGCGGCACCCATGAAAACCGCGACGGCATGAGTCTCGATGCGCATGTGGATTTTAATTATCACGCGAGCGAGCGTTGGCACCGCCGATTGAATCTGATTGTGTACTTGAATAATGAGTGGGAGTCGGCGTGGGGCGGCTCGTTACAGCTATGGCGTGATCCACGCTCGCCCGCGGCGGCAGATGTATCAGTGGCACCACTTTTTAATCGGGCTGTGATTTTCGAAACGAGTGAGCGAAGTTGGCATGGGTTTAATCGCATTAATTTGCCGGACGGCAAAAAACACATTGGGCGTAAGTCCATTGCGCTTTATTTCTACACCCATGAGCGCCCCGCCCACGAGATCGTAGGACGACATTCGACGGTGTATGTCAAAGATGCAATGCCCGCACATTTCGCGGCTGGGCATGTACTGACGGAAAGCGATATCGCCCATCTTCAACATCTAATCGATGATCGTGATCGCCATATTGCGATGCAATACGCAGAAAACACGCGATTGCTTCAAGCCCAGGATCAAGGGTTTAGCGGCAAGGTGCTTTACCTGATGAAGCGCGCTTACGTGCGTATGCGGCGTTGATATTTAAAAGCGAGCACAAACCCCTTCCACAAACTGCCAAGCGATAGAATCATATATGAACATCCCAGCAGCCGAATCTGCGGCGCAAGCAACACTTTTTAAGGGTGCGGCCAAGACTTCACCCACACCAAAACAGATCTTGGAAGCCAACAAACTAGCCAAACGCCTGCGCCGACAAGTCGGTCAAGCCATCGCTGACTTCAACATGATTGAAGCGAACGATAAAATCATGGTGTGTTTGAGCGGCGGCAAAGACAGCTATGCGATGCTTGATGTGCTGATGGGATTGCGCGAAAAGTCACCGGTGCCGTTTGAATTATTTGCGTTCAATCTCGACCAAAAACATCCGGGCTATCCCGCGCATATTCTGCCGGATTATTTGACCCGCCTCGGCGTGCCATTTCAGATCGCGGTGCAGGACACATACTCGACCGTGAAGCGCGTGATCCCGGAGGGCAAGACCATGTGCTCACTATGTTCGCGACTCCGGCGCGGCGTGATTTATCGCGTCGCCAGTGAAATCGGTGCCAATAAAATTGCGCTGGGACATCATCGCGATGATATTTTGCAGACGTTTTTTTTGAATGCTTTTTTTGGTGGCAAATTAAAATCAATGCCGCCCAAACTAGGCTCGGACGACGGCAAACACGTGGTGATCCGCCCGCTTGCGTATGTAGAAGAGCGCGATCTTGAAGCATATTCCACGTTAAAGCAATTCCCGATTATTCCCTGTGACCTCTGCGGCTCCCAGGATAATTTACAGCGACAACAAGTAAAGCTAATGCTGCGCGAATGGGAAAAACATTTCCCCGGCCGCGTGGAAAGCATTTTCCGCGCGCTACAAAACGCATCGCCATCCCATTTGCTGGATCGCAATCTTTTTGATTTTGCGAATCTTAAGGCGAGTGGGGAATCTTCTGCGGAGGGTGACGTGGCGTTTGATCCAGAGACTTTTGTGGAGCCGATTGAGAAGCGGGTGATTCAGTTGATGATGTAGCTGGTTGGGCACGCTTCATCTGCCCAACATCGATGATGACCTTGACGCCGATGTTAGGCAAACGATAAACCTGTTCACCCAACCACCCGCTACCTCACCGCAAGACTTACGCCGCCAAACTCCCCGCCTCTACCGCTGCCATCGCCTTTGCCTGATTAAAATCTTCGGCGTAACCTGCGCCGTATAAACAACACGCCAACTGATTCACTACGGGCTGCGGCAGCGCCATGCCTGCGTCAAGTCGTTGGCGCGTCCAGGCGGCGAGGCCGCGTGTGTCGGTGGGCACGGCGTGCGCGGCCCAGCGCGTGTGCGGGGTTTTAAGCATATTGTGGGCTGACAGCGAAACAACATCTGTGCGTGATTCCATCTCCTCCTGAAACAGGGTTTGCCAGCCGCCCTCATCAACACTGTGCCCATCAAGGGTTGAAGTTTTTGCCAGCGAATCAACACCCGCTCGATATTTCATCTGCGGGCGACAATCGAGGCTGCCGAATTTGCACCCTGACGCCTCAACAGACTGCGATAACAGCACCGGCGTTTGCAACACCACGCCTTCGGTATCGGCGAGTGCTAAGAGCCACGCAGGAATATTGAGAACATGCAGTACGTGCCGCGGCTCGCTCAACACGGGCATCAACATGTCTGCCAGCACATGTGCGGGCGTGAATACACCCAGTCGAGCCTTCAGCGCCATCATCGCGGCGAGCCCGGGCGAGATAAGTGAAGTCGGCACCAACACCAAACCATCTTCATTGAGCCTGCGTTCTGCCTGCCCGCGGGTAGTAACGGGCAATATACCCAGCTCGCGGAAGACGCCGCAATTCGCCAAGCCGCTCGGTGTTTCCAGCGCGCCATGCACCAGCACGCGGATACCCATGCGTTGCAGCTTGATTGCAATCAGCGGAATCGCATTGCCAAAAATCGCGTCACCATAATTCGGTATTACCACATTTGAATGGGCGTATGGCGCACACTCAATGGGCATCAAGCGTTCATTAATAGCTTCACTAAGCCCCAATAAAATTTCGCTGAACATTTCAGCGCGCCGCCACGATTCGATATTCGCGCACAGCGCGATCAACGCACCAAGCTCAAGTTCAGATGCGCCACCATCAAGAACGGCGGCAAATATTAAGCGCATATCGTCCGGGCTAATCACCGCTGACAGGCTCGATTGCGCCGACAGGTCCGAACCAAGATGTTTGATGAGACGTTTGATGTCCGACATGAAATAGGCCAAGTCAAGAAAGTGAAAACAACTAAGCATCAGGCATGCCAAAACAGTTTAATACCGTTGCGAGAGTGAATTAATGTGTTTCGCCTTCACCTATTTCCATTGGTGAGGGCGCACAACGGCACCAGTGCTGTGCCTAAAATAAAACGCGCGCGCATCGATGAACGCATTTGGTGCAACATTTAAGCGATCTGCGTTAGCGGAGAATGCGCAACTCACCTGCCCAATTAATGACCGCGCCGCGCACTGTTTTATTTTTATAAAGCGACATCACGGCATCGCAATACGTCGCGATTTGCGCCTGATATAAATCCACATTGCCTGAACCTGTTTTGTAATCCAGCACCCACACTTCGCGCTCGAATTCGACCAATCGATCAATGCGCTGCATGATGAATTCGCCATTTACCTGCATCGCAATTTCAATTTCGTTATGCGCGGCGATGAATTGCGTGACATCAAAAAAGCGTTGCAAGGCGGGTGCATCGAGAATTTTTTTTGCTGCTGCGGTAATGTCAGCCGAAAACAGTTTTGATCTTTTCGCGCTTGTAGACAATGTCGTTTTTGCCTCAGCCATCACCTCCAGCGCGGCGTGAATCTCGATACCTTTT
>JANXWW010000276.1 GCA_025350945.1 Burkholderiales bacterium | reverse complement strand
AAGCGGCCCACGTCTTTGGCGCGATCAATAATTTTGAGATGACCGTCCGGATCGAAAAAGCCCGCATCACCGGTGCGAAAGTAACCGTTCTCATCAATCACTTCGGCAGTGGCATCAGGCTTTTTGTAATACTCTTTCATCATGCCCGGCGACAACACCAGCACTTCGCCGCTGGCGGCAATCTTCACTTTCACGCCGGGCATTGGTTTGCCGACCGTATCGAGTTTCACTTCGCCTGAACGCTGCATCGCGACCGTCACGCAGGTTTCTGTCATGCCGTAAAGCTGCTTTAAATTGATGCCGAGCGAACGATAAAAATCAAATAAATCCGGCCCAATCGCCTCGCCGCCCGTGTAGGCAACACGCACGCGCGACATGCCGAGCACATTTTTTAGCGGGCCGTAAATCAGCAATTCGCCCAGCTTGTAGAGCAGGCGATCTACGAGCGGGACATTATTCACACCAGTGCTTTTCGCGTCGAGCGTTTTCATGCCGACACGTTTTGCCACACCCATAAAATAATGAAACAGCTTGCGTTTGATCGCGCCCGCATCTTCAATGCGAATCATCACCTGCGTCAAAATATTTTCATACACGCGCGGCGGTGCAAAATAAAAGCTCGGGCCAATTTCTTTCATATCATTAAGAACGGTTTCGGGCGATTCGGGACAATTCAAACAAAATCCCGCGACGTGCGTGAGCGCAAACGAATACAGAAAATCGCCCACCCACGCCATCGGCAAATAGCACAGCACGTTGTCATCAGCGTTGAGATTATCGAATTCGCGTAGCACTTCGGCAGTGGCAATCAAAGCCGCATGCGTTTGGCAAACGCCTTTCGGTGCACCGGTCGTGCCCGACGTATAAAGCATGACGGCGACATCCTCTGTACTACCTTGCTCAACTGACTTCTCAAAAAAATCAGGATGTGATTTTGCGTATTCGCGGCCCAGATCGCACAGCTTATCGAGATTCACCAACTGCGGCTGTGTGTAATTTCGCAAACCACGCGGATCATCAAACGCGATGTGTTTAATCGCGGGCAGCTCAGGCAAAATTTCCAGCAGCTTGTCGACTTGCTCCTGATCTTCCACCACCGCAAATTGAATACCCGCTTCTTCCAAAACAATTTTCATCTCAGTTGCGATGCCGTCCTGATAAAACGGAACCGGCACGCCACCGAGTGATTGCGCAGCCATCATCGCCCAATAAAGCTGCGGACGATTCTCTCCAATGATCGCCAAATTGTCACCGCGCTTGAACCCCAGCGCCGCCAATCCACCGGCGAGTGCTCTGACGCGTTCCAGCGTTTCGCCCCAGGTAAATGTTTGCCAGATACCGAGATTTTTTTCGCGCATCGCGGGCGCATTTGTGCGCTCACGTGCATGCTGCATGAGCATGCGCGGAAAAGTTGAAGTCATGGAAGAAACCACCGCGATCAATTTATCTCCTCATTATTTTTACTCACCGGACGCAAGCACTTGACTCACAAAGTGTATCGAAGTTGCGCGTGTATAGTTGTCATTCAGATGACAATTCCCATACTGCACCGCACCAATCCAGAGGATGCCGCGACCGCCATTACGCCTACGTCGCTGGGCAGATTTCTATCTGCATCGCGTTGGTCGGCGAGTTTGTCGGCAGATGAATTAAGTCGGCTCGAAGCCGAAATCATCGTCAAAAAAATTCCAGCGGGTGGCTATGTTTGTCGCAAAGGCGAATCCGTTGATGCGTGGATCGGTGTGATTTCCGGCCTTGCCAAAATGAGCTTGTTTTCCGCGAGCGGCAAATTGACGACGCTCACCGGCGTTCCGTCAGGCGGCTGGTTCGGCGAGGGCTCGATCATGAAAGATGAATCGCGTAAATACGACATCATGGCGTTACGTGCTTGCCAGGTTGCCTATATGCCGCGCGCCACTTTCATGCGGCTGCTCGATGCACATATCGGCTTTAATCGATTCCTCATCGTGCAACTAAATGAGCGCCTCGGACAATTCATCACCATTGTTGAAGGCGAACGATTGCTGGAGCCCGATGCGAAAGTGGCGCGTGCGCTCGGTGCGTTGTTTAATCCGGTGCTCTACCCCGGCCTCGGTCACGAGTTGCAAATTTCGCAGGAAGAAATCGGCTTGCTCTCCGGCGTATCGCGTCAACGCGTGAATCAGGCGCTGCAAGTGCTGGAGCGCGCGGGGCTCTTGAAGGTGGAATCGGTCGGCATTACGGTGATTGATCTGCCGGGGTTACAGCGATTTGAAGCGTGATAATTGCATCATCCCGTATAAATTAGCTGTCATCCCGAGCCGCTTTTGCGAGGGATCTGTTGTTCGCCACGTGCCGCAAACCCCAACAACAGATCCCTCGCAAAGCGCTCGGGATGACAATATTGGTATTTAATAAAATTAAAACCCTAGCATGGGCGGGCTTCTTCGGCATTTTTCGCCTGAAAACACCCGCTAATACTAGACATCATATTCTAATACTGAAAGCACAACATGGCATCTGCGCGCGATAACGATATTCAAAACATGGCGTTGTTCTGCGATTTTGAGAACATGGTGCTCGGTTCACGCAACGCGAAATTGACCGAGTTTGATATTCGCAAGGTGTTGGAGCGCCTGCTGGTGAAGGGTGATATTGTGGTCAAAAAAGCGTACTGTGACTGGCAGAATTACAAGGATTTCAAAAAAAGCATGCACGAAGCCGCGTTCGAATTAATCGAAGTGCCGCATGTGAGCCAGTCCGGAAAAAATTCTGCTGACATTCGCATGGTGGTCGATGCACTCGATCTTTGCTACACGAAGGCGCATGTGGATTCGTTTGTCATCATCAGTGGTGATTCCGATTTTTCGCCACTGGTGAGTAAGCTGCGCGAGAACAATAAAACGGTGATTGGCGTGGGCGTGCGTGCGGCGACATCAGATTTGCTCAAAAATAATTGCGACGAATTTATTTTTTATGATGATCTGGTGAAGGCCGAGGAAGCGCGTAAAAAAGCGACCGCGAAAAAAGCGGCTGATGCTGCACCCAAACCGAAAGCGCCACCCGCCAAATCAGCAGCAAAAATCAACACGAAACCAGTCGTCGATGAGGCCACTGCTGTCGATAAAAGTGATGAGGCAAAACGCAGCGAGGCAATTGATTTGGTCATTGAAACGGTGGAAGCATTGATGAGCGAAAAAGATCGCGATGATGTGCATGCATCGCAAGTAAAAAATGCGCTCAAGCGACGCCGCCCTGATTTTTTAGAATCCGCATTTGGTTTTAAAGGCGGCTTCAATAAAGTG
>JANXWW010000266.1 GCA_025350945.1 Burkholderiales bacterium | reverse complement strand
GTGGCACCGGTTCCCAGGCGAAAGATGACGCAGGGCTGCGTAACCGGCGCGCACGCTGCCGCCGAAGTTGAAAATTCGGCAACATCATCCAGGCTGGCATCGGTTTTGGCTATCAGGCTTGAATTGGCCCCCGTGACTATTTTCAGACTTCCCGGCGAGTAAGTGGTATTGGCCGGGATCGGATCTTTCAGGATCACATTTGTCCCAGAGTCTTGACCGGTGTTGGTGAGGTTGATATTCCAGCGCAAAATATCGCCCGTTAACAGCGGCGGGCCATTCACGTCAGTGACTGTCTTGGTCACGTTTGGTGTGATCACGGGAACATATAAGTCCGTCGCAAACGTGATCAGGTTGGGATGATAATTTTCGCCCGGCGCAGTCAATCGCAATGTCGCCGAGGTAGCACCGTTTGGCACAATGCCGGTCGGCACATTGACACGATCAATATCCACACCAAAGTTGTTTTGAAAACTCGGTATTCGTCCCGGCAGCGACACACCATTTTCAGAAAGAACTGAATTGAAAAAATTATTACTCACGTTCAATGAATCCGTCATTGGCGTGCCGTTGACTTCGAACGTATCTCCAGCAAAACCCAAGTCACCATCAAAGCCCGCCGCACCAACCCGCGTTAAAACGGGACCCGATAATGGCGTCAAAAATCCTGTTGGCGTAACACTAATCGGATTCGCAGCATTGGCCAGCGCATAGCCATCGTAGACGACTAAGTTCTTTAGCGTATCAGCATTATTTTGATACACCACCACCAACACCCAGCCACCCCAGTTGCCTGCGGCTTGAGTTGTTTGCACGTTACCCACGGTGTACACACCATTGCCGGCTGCGGTGACGGCAGCCGTCACATCGGCAAATGCCGCATAGTTATTTGCCTGCCCACCGGCGGTGTCAACCAGGCTCGAATTAATGGCTGAATAACCAAAGCTGGCGGGCGTTTGCAGCAGCACCTGACCGCGCTGCGCGCTGGCGGAGGTTCCACCCCAGTACAAGCCTGCGAATTTAACGGTGGAGCCGCCGGGAATTGATAGCGTCGCCCGCGTTGAATTGAATGTCGATGGATCTGAATCGATGTCGATGTTCGTCATCGGAAAATCATTGTTGTTGACACCGGTGGGGTTTGCTGTTCCCTGCGATGCGGTCAAACAATCACCGGTCAGCGGCAGCGCGCCACAAGTCATCACGGTATTGCCGATCAGCTTGATATCACCATTCGTATTGGTGCTGTAGCGGATAGTAAAAGGCCGGGTAACTTGCGCTTCTGCGACCGTCGAAAATACGGCGCAGGCAGCGAAAAACAATAACAGCAGATCCACCCGAATATCGTTGGCGCGCAGGCAGCGCATGGTTAGACCTTCGTCTTTATGACGGCTATGCGACGACAATACTCGCTCTGCGCACCGTGCTGCTCGCTGCCCTGCTTGTCCAAGCAGCACAGTCAACGCCATAAATGATTTTTTAATTCTTTTCATTGCCGCCGTTATTCCCATTTTTGCCTCGGTCAGGTCCCTCTACCGTGCTTTTGTTTTGCCCTGCTTTACCATCGGGCTCGCCGCCTTGCTGCTTGCGGCTCGCGAATAAATCTTCGTCAAACTTGTAACGCAGCCGCAAATAGGTGCCCTTGTTTGTATATTCGCCATTCGCAAAATCTTCATCGCGATAACCATAGAAGTTATAGCCGCCGGACAGCCACAAATTCTCCATGACCATAAAGCCCAGCTCCATGCCAACCGAGTAGGTTTTAGACTGCGCGCCGCGCCCTAACACGGTTGATGCAATCACCGAGATGTCCCAGCGAGGTGCAACTTCCCAAATCGCGCGTGCAGACAAAAGATGCGCGTTGTTCTTGGCTTTAATGCCGTTTGAATCTTCGTTTACCCATTTGGCAGCATAGCGCCCTGAGAAGGTGAACGGACGACGCGGCTGCCAATTCGCATGTAGCGAAAATAATTCCACCGTGCGCTTGAGTTGCAATTCGGGTTGTGTTGTGTCGTTTTCACTGCGATGTTCAACCCGCGCCAGACCATTCCACACATCTGTTTCAGTATCGCGATAAGCCACACCAATCTGAAAACGTTCCTGCTCATTTTTGCCCGTTTGCGTTTGCGTCAGCGTTTGCACGCCCTGATTTTTAATCAGCGAATAGGTGTTGCGGCCCAGGAAAGTCCATTCACGATTAATCTTGGAGGCAATCGCAACTGTGGATAGTAGTGAATCGCTACTGGTGCCATCACGCAGCTCCAGACGGGTCGAGCCTTTCCACAGCGGGCTTGCGGTGTATTCAAGGCCGAATGTGAGCGCTGCCGATTCACCGGTGCCGGTGCCCGAGAATGAATGCACGCGCTCAAATCCGGTTTGCAGTTTCAAGCCATCGCTTAACGTCCACAAATTTCGCAAACCGACCGCGGCTTCGGCATCGCCGCCCGAAATCGCATCGCGAATGCGGTATTCGCTGAAAACATTGCCGTCCTTCATGTAGTCCGTGCTGATGCCAATCACGCTACTATTTTGCCGCTGCACGGTGTTCAACCCATAAGGGCCCGTCAGCGAAGAAATAAATTCGTGGCGACCATACAAACGGCCACTGTTCGGCAATTTATATTCACCACCAATCGCAGCGATTTTGCGAGCTGTGTCTTTCGGATCAACTTCCGCTTCGATGTAGGCGGCAGCATCTTTTATGCCTGGAATATCGCCGGTCAAGCGGGTGCGAATGCTGGTCACTTCGGTCGGCAACGGCCCGGACGCCGTGGTGGCCGGCACTGACGATTCACGCGCATGACGCACGCCGACTTCAACGCGCATGCCATTGTCGAGCGTGCGCTCAACCGCCGCGAGCAGGCCGTCACGCTTGCCATTGCTGAGCAGATCTTCGCTGCGCAGCATCTCGGCTTTCAGGCGCGTTTTTTCATCAATCCGGTATGCGACATTGCCGCCGATTTCAGTTCTGCCGCTGCTGAGGCTCGAGCTGATATTGTCGAATTTTGCGTCCGCCCGACCCGCATAAAACAACGCATCGATATCATCGCCCTTATGGCGAAATTCAATGCGCGACGCGGTGCCCTTCTTCTCGCCTTTAATGTCATCAGCCGCGCCTGAAGCACTACCGGACAAACCACCCGCAATGCTGGCACCGACTCTGTCACGACTCGTCTGCGCAATTTCCGCAATCAGGAAAGTTTTATCCGCGAGCTTGGCAATCGCGTTAATACCAATCATGCGGAATTTATCAACCGGGTTGCGATCATCCACCACCATCGCGCCGATTTCAAAATTGTCAGTCAGCTTGATTTGCGCGTCCGCGCCCGCAACCCAGAATTGCTCACCGCCCTGATCGACTTCATAGGTAACGCGAATCGAATTGGGATTGAACAACTCATCCAGTGTGGGTACCGGCGCTTTCAAAATAATGCGTCCGGTGAGTGGCTCAAGTTCGTAGTCCGCAAATCGTGCCAGCGGTACGGTGCGAATAATCACGCCGGTCTGGTTGCGATCGCGAGTGATGATTTCCACTTTTTCACTGTTGATCAAGCCCTTCGCATTGGCAAGTGTGAACGGGCCAGAGGTGCCGTTTGCCTTGAATTCCTGCAACAACTGACGCGTGGTGTCTCGGCTTGCAAAAATATTGGCCGAGATTTTGTCGTTCTCAAAATGCTGTTTTAAGCCGGTAAGAGAGCGGTTGTAATTCGCCAGCTTGCGCGCCTCCGTTGCGGCTGTGGTGTTGTAATCACCGTAAAGCAAATACGATTTTTTATTGTCCACGCGAACATAGAAACGCCCCGTGGATTGCGCATCAAACGCGCGCACACTGGAGTCACCATAAACCGGGTAAAACTCATCGGGCTGAATATCGCGGAATAAACGATCACGAGTATTTTTGTCTGAATCATAAGCCAGCGTCAGCAAATACTCGCCCTTGATTTTGCCTTTGATAAACATCGCGGCACGTGCGCCCGCATCATATTTACCATCGTTCCAATTGCGCGAAATATGCGAGATCTCTTGCTCAAAACCATCCTGTGACCGCGTTGGCGTTAGCGCACGTGTATCGAGCTTGCGCAAATTCAGCACGCCTTCAATCACGCCAACGGCCAACAGTTCGCGCACATCCGGCAAGAAATCCAGTCGCGCCTCAGCACTCAGCGAACCGCTGCGCACATTAATCACCGCCTGGCCGGGTTCAGCAGGTGGTAGCAACGTAAATTCACCCACACCGCCCTGCACGAAATTCTGTATGCCGGGCTCGGCCGCATTCAAATCTTCGACTTGCCAGCGACCTATATTGGTGAGCAGCGTCACGGCGGTACGCGACGTTACCGCCACGCCTTTGTTATCCACGACGCGAACGATCACCGTGACCGGTGTTTTGCCATCTGCTCGTGCGCCCGCGCGAGTGGCTTGCGGGAACTCAATCAACAGTTTGGAAACATTGCCCGGCGCCGTAACTTTGATGGTTGCCTCACCACGCTCGTTACCGAAGGCATCAATTTGTTTGACCGTCAGCGTGTTTACACCGGGCACCAAATCAGCGCCCACGTATTCCCACGCCTGCAATTTTTTATCTTCCATCACCGCTTTTTTACCCACGCGGTCATCGGCGAGCTCTTTACCGTTGACAGAAAGTTTGAAGGTGGTGCCCTGCACGCCCTTGACGCGAATCGTGGTTTGTTTGTAGGGAAGCGTATCGCCATCTTTCATGCCGATAAAGCCGAGCGTGTTGTTTTCTTGCGGCAGAATATTTTCTAGTGTGATCGCGGGTGCATCCGGCGCGCGCGGAACGATTGCACGGTTCAGCGTAGGCTGTGCAGGTGCAATCGTTGCGAAGCCAATGGTGCCGAGTGCAGCAAGACTCTGATCGGTGATGCCACCTGATGGCAGAATGGACGCCGCACTTGGCACAGGTGCTACGCTCGCCGGTGCAGTCAAGCCCACCACGCCGCTGGCAGGCAATGCCTTGATATCCGTCGCAAATCTATTGGCAGGATCGGTGGTTAGTTGCTGTTGCAAACGCCCATCGATTTCAGTTTTTAATTTATTCGCTTCATCACGGCGCGCCATGACTTGAGCCGCCACCGATTCATTGCACGACTGAATCGCGAAATCGGCTTTGTGCAGTTCGCCATATTTGACATCGAGAAAACGGCTGTCGCCCTTACCTGCATTGCGATTCGAGTCAGTAGCAAAATCTTTAACGTCAACACCAGCAGGTAATGTTGTGCGATCAATTTTCAATACATGCGTGCGCGCCGAGAGACCGTAGAAGCTGTATTTGCCCTCGCTGTCGGATACAACATTGGTGCCATCTTCCAGATATAAACGAACACCGGGTACGCCCACTTCACGGGGCCATTTTTTCTTGTCTGCATCATCTTCTGCGGGCAGATTTTGTATGCCGTTTTTATCGCAATCGATAAATACTTTGCCAACGACATAGGCTTTGTCGCTAAATACACCGCCGACAATCGTCACCTGTGCTGCGGCGATATTCGATTCACTGAAACGGGTGCTACCGGTGTTGCCAGACCCGCCGATGCGATATGACGCAATCACTCTGTTGATACCGTCACCTTGCGCAGCGCCCGGCCCCACGCGCACGCGATAGGTCAGGCGAACCTGCTGGCCGAGCGCCATGCTGCCAATATTGAAGATAAGGCGTGAGCCTGAAACAAATTGCGGGTCGGCGAGTGGTTTGCCTTCGAGGCGCGCCGTGCCGGGCACAAACGAGAAGCCTGCTGGCAACGAATCGGTCAGCAGCACCGGGCTTTGGTTTAACGCATAGCCGGTGTTGTTATTGACGGTGACGCTGTAGTCGGTCAAGTCGCCAATCTCGACGGTGCTGCGCGATACTGTTTTCTGCACAAACAGTCCGCCGATACGACCCGCATCCACCGGAATATCGATAATGACTGGCCCCGTATCCGGGCCCACGCGGAATGCGCCACCATAAGAACCACCGGTGGTCGGCCCTGTCGCCAGCACATTGCGACCCGATGGCAGCTGATTCAACGGCACCGCAGATACAAACGTGTAGCCGTTTGGTGGCGTGACCAGCGCGCAATAATCGCCCGGTGTCACCAGTGGGAAATCGAAGCGTCCATCAGCACGTGTCACCACGGTCGCGGGTGCGCTAACGATTGCGCCATTTAAGAGTTGGCTCACGTTTGCAGGTGTACTCGTACATACACCGCCCTGTGCTACGACTAATCGCACCGTGGCACCGGCAATAGGCTCGTTGGTGCGGCTGTCAAACACGACGCCGTTTGGATCGATCACCGTTACGCTGGTTGAGATCCGGCGACCACAGCCGATAATTTCCACGCTGTAGGTGTCGTATGAATTGCCTTCGAGAATTTGGTCACCCGCAATCACGGGCGGTTTACGAACCGGCAATCCGCTTGCTTCAAAAATGCCGGTATTCGGGCCCGTCTCTACCGCGATTATTTCTTCGCGTTCGCCATTGGCACCGGTGATGATGATGGTGCGGCGCTCAATGACATCCGGCAATTGATTGCACGAGGGCGCGTTCGCACGCAAGAATAAATCACGACCAATAAACGCCCACGGCGTGGCGCGCTGGAAGCTGCCATCGATAAAGCCTTGAATAATATTTTCAACCGTAACGGTGGTGCCGATGGTCGTTGTATCGCGGTTGGTGAGCGTGCCGCTGGATGTGGTATTAACACGGAAATCAGTGGTGTTGCTGGTGCCACCGGCTGCATTTGTCGGTGCCACCACACGATTCAGAAACACAATGCGCGCTCCGGGTGGCAGCGTGAACGTGCTGCCTGGCGCCACCACCACATCAGTCGCATCAAACACACCAACAATCGATTGCCCGCCCGCGACGGGGTTATCAACAACAATTTGCGCGACCCAGTTACCACTTCCATTGACGAGAAAATTTGCGGGGAAGGTAATCGTTTCGTTACACGTACCGACATTGGTGAGCACATGCGTATAAACAACATTTCCACCCGGCGTGGTGCGGCCTGTGTTGTCGGGCTCCAGCACGACACGACACAGATTGGCAATTGCGGTCACCACATCATCATCGATGGCGCGGATAAGTGGATTGGAAATTGACTGCGCATTTTTGGCAACGCGGAACGGCCCGCCCGCAATACCGGGCGGCAGAATCGCCTTCACGACGATGCGATACGTGGCACCCGCCGCAACCGGCCCGGTGTCGGGAATCGCGTTGCCGTTGGTATCTGTTAATGGCGTAATACCATCGGGTTTGAATAGCTGAAAAATCGTACCCGGCGGAAAATTTGATCCCGACAAGGTGATGTCAAAGCTGTCAGTCTTGCTGGTGTTGTTGGTCAGCACATTATTAAACGTGATGGTGCTGCCCGGCTCCACTGATGCCAGCGTCACACCGCGCAAGGTGATGTTTTCGGTCCCGGTAATACGAAAATCGACCGGATTACTAATGCGCGGCCCGATCCGTGTGCCGTCAACAGTGGTGTAAGAATTTTCAGCGATATTGGTGAGCACGCTGTTCAACGCCAAGCCGGGTGCTACATTGACATCAAACGACACCAAGCCAGATTCGTTTTGCTTTAAGGTCGCAAAATTCACGCTAATGCGATCAGCCGCCGTCGTGTAGGTGCCTGTCGAGCCGTTAAACGTGAATGGCCCGCTCACCGCATTCAGGCTGGCATCATTGGTTTGCGGTGGCGAAGAGAGGCGCAAGCTGCCCGGCACATAAGTCATGCCCGCAGGCAACACATCCGAAATCGTGACGTTGGTTTTTACTGCCTCAGCGATGCCGCCATTGCCATAACGAATCACGACACGATAAGCACCGCTGGGCGAATTTCCCTGAATCGCGGAAATGGATTTACTGAAAAATAAATCGTATGTCGTCGGCACAATAATTGGCGCGACGATAACGAGACACTGATTGGTCACCGCGTTTAACACATTGGCGATGCCGCTAATCGAAGCGGGCCCGTTCGTAAAAGCAGCCGGATTGCCTGCGCACGTTGCGTTAGTTAGCGTTGGCGAATTGGTGACGCCGCCAATAATAAATTCACAAACTTGCGTGCCCGGTGCCATGCTCGCGTTCGACACGCTAATCGTCGATGGTTGCGTGAACGTAACGGTGCCCGCGCAGCCGGGCGACCGCGTAACGATAGGTGCCGCTATCAGACGCAGACCAGAAGGCAATGTGTCTATAAAGCCAATGCCTGCTTGCGCAGGCGAGCCAGTCGTATTGAAGAGCGTAAATTTAATCGTCGCGGTTTCGCCCGGATTAATAGACTCAACACCGAACGATTTTCGTAATGTGGGTGAGCCCGCCGCCGCACCTACCGTGGCCGTCACCGCATTGCTGGTGGTGGTCTGTGGCAAGCCGCCAATTTGCTGGCTGCTCGAGGCGGTATTGCTCAGCACCGTGCCGGTGGGCGGGGGTGCTGCTAAAACGCCCGCGCTAACCGCGCATGCAATCACCAGACTCAACGCAAAATTAACTGAGGCAAAAAGACGAGAATTTTTTTGATTATTATTCATCGCCGACTACATCGTATTAATCTTCACGCAGAACTGCAGCGTGATGGTTTGGTTTTGCGCGAGCGGCGCGGTTGCTGTGGGTGAAGATTGCGCGCTAATAGTTCCGGTAAAACCTGTGGTGTAGCTTCCCGTCAATGCAATCGGCCCGGTAACCGTTGGCGCGCCGCAACCCAATTCAAGCGATGTATTGGCGGGCACCAGATCACTCAAATTAATATTGGTCGCGTTCGCCGTTGCCGAATTGATACCAACAATAAGGTACGAAATACAGTTGCCCGGAAGTGTATTAATACTCGCTGGCAATGCGGCATTACTCCAGGGCGCGTTGGGCACGCCTGCCGTTAATGTGGTTGCTGGCGTTGTAGTGCAGGAGCCGTTTCCACCGGGAAGCTGCTGGTATTTAGCAAGCTTGAGCCCGTCAGAAAGTGAGGTGGTGTCAACCACCGTCAAGATACTGCCACCGTTATAAGTCACGGTCGCCGTCGTGACGTTCGGCGGGCTGCCGACGGCAGGCGGTGCTGTTACACGGATGAAAATGGCGCGCTGCTCATTAGGCAACAAATTAGGAATTGTCGTTGTACCCGGCACAATTTGTGTATCAATACCCGGATCAAATACGCCATTGCCATTGCTATCAATGAATGCCGTTGAGGCCCATGCGAACATCGGCGACTGACTATCGGCTAAAAAATTGGCGGGGAAAACGATGGTTTCGGCAAGATTGCCGTTGTTCGCCAGCGTGTGTGTGTATGTGACGGTCGCGCCTGCTACCGTGCCCTGCGCGCCATTGGGCGTCAGCGTGACTGCATGCACAGGGGCGAC
>JANXWW010000245.1 GCA_025350945.1 Burkholderiales bacterium | reverse complement strand
CCATCTCAATGTCGACATTCGCAAATTCAGCGACCACGTTGCTGCATTGCGGCCGCATGATTGATGTACGCACACTGGAAATATTGGCTGAGCGTACGATTGAAATTATTGATAAACGCATTACGAAAATTGAACGTGGCTACACCAGCGTGACCGATGCCACCACAATCGATTTGCGCAATCACACCTGTATGCCCGGCCTGATTGATTTGCATGTTCATCTCGCGTTTTCGTTGACGCCAAATGCGACCGTGGAATCATTTTCATTTAACCCCGCCGACTATGCCGTGCGTGCAGTCGGCAATGCAGAAAAAACGTTGCTGGCCGGATTCACATCAGTCCGTGATCTCGGTAGTCCGCCAGGAGTGGGTGTGGCGCTGCGCAATGCAATCAATTTGGGCTTAGCGATTGGCCCACGTGTTCATGCGGCGGGCATGATTACCTCAACGGGTGGGCACGGCGATCCGACTAATGGTTTGCGCGCCGATTTAATGGGCATGCCGGGCCCTGATCGCGGTATCGTCAGCGGCGCGGATGAAGCACGCAGAGCAGTGCGGCAGCGTTACAAAGAAGGCTTTGATCTGATCAAAATTTCCACCACGGGTGGCGTGTTGTCGCTTGCGAAAAGTGGTGATGCGCCTTTGCTCGCCGATGAAGAATTAGCCGCTATTGTTTCCACCGCAAAAGACTACGGCTATCCCGTTGCCACGCATGCACACGGAGCTGATGGCATGAAGCGCGCGATTCGTGCGGGCGTGCAAACCATTGAGCATGGCACCTACATGGATGATGAGGCGATTCAACTAATGAAAGCGCGCGGCACATGGCTGGTCACCACGATTTCGGCGGGACGATTTGTCGCCGAGAAAGCAAAAGTGTCCGGCTATTTTCCCGAAATCATTCGCACCAAAGCGGCCACGATTGGCCCGCAAATTCAGAGCATGTTCACGCGCGCGTACAAAGCAGGGGTGAAGATCGCGTTCGGTACCGATCAGGGCGTGGCGCCGCATGGCGACAACGCGAAAGAGTTTGAATACATGGTTGAAGCCGGCATGCCAGCGCTGGAAGCGATTCGAGCAGCGACGTTAAATGGTGCAACGGTCATGGGATTGCAACGTGATTTGGGCACACTAGAAATTGGCAAGCTCGCGGATATCGTCGCGGTGCCGGGCGATCCATCGAAAGAAATTTCGGTGATGAGCAAAATGCAATTTGTGATGCGCGATGGTGTGATTTATTTGCAACCGCGGCAGCCTCAACGTTACTAGCGGAAAGTGGTTTACAACCGAGGCAATTTGTTACGTTTAATGGTATTTGGTTACACCTTCGCTTAACGTCTTAGAGCAAGCTAAGGTATCGTAACCTTGTCGATATAACTATAAGCAGGGGTAGCCATGGCTTCAATTTCTTCGAAGGCTGTTGAGTACGGACGTGCGCTGTATTCCATAACAAGATTGCTATTCTTTTCGTGTGCGGTATTGCTTGTGCTGCTACTCACCAGCATTTTTGCCAGCACAAATTCGTATGCACAATCTGCCAATCAAGTTGGTTTTTGGTGGAAGTCCACCGAATCCGGTTGGGGACTCAGCATCCAGCAGCAGGGCACGCGCACCTTCGCCGTTTGGTACACCTATAGTGATCAAAGTGTGCCGACATGGCATACGCTGGACTGTGCTTTTATTGGTACCGTTTGCGCGGGGGATTTGGCTTCCGGTACCGGCTTGCCGTTCTCGCAAATTACTGGCAGCGCGAATCCTGTGATTACAAAGTCGGGCACCGGATCGTTGACGCTGACGAGTGCGAATCGTATGAACCTTGCCTATACCATCGGCGCGGTAACGCAAACAAAATCTGATCTGGAACCGTTCAACTTTGGCAGCACTTCTGGCGTGCCGTTGTGCATATTGCAGTCCGCATCGCGCGCGGCTGCGACCAATTACACGGATCTTTGGTGGGGCGGGGTGGCTGCAGGCGGTTGGGGTGTACAAATCTCGCATCAGGGTAATCAAATTTTCTTCGGTTGGTATGGTTACGATGATCAGGGCAAAGCCTCGTGGCTGACTGCGTTAGGCACCCAGGATGCTGGCAATCCGCTGCGATTTACGGGCAGCGTGAGCAAGGTAAATTCGGGTACACCATTCAGCCAAATTACGGGGCCCAACCCAACCCCTGCCGCCGCGATTGGCACATTTATATTGAGTTTCACCAACGGCGAGCGCGGTACTTTTACGCATACCATTCCGGGCGCTAACAATCGCGTACTGAACATCGAGCGATTCGCAATCGCGGGTGGAAATACCAATCTGTGTTCGGTCGCAACGCCGCCGTCTGCGGCCAAATCCGCAGAGGCCTCGCGTTTCCTCGCGCAGGCTACATTTGGCCCGCGCATGACCGAAATTGATGCGCTCGCCGCATCCACACCTGATGCTTGGATCAACGAGCAATTTGCTAAAGCGCAGACCTTGCATCTTCCGCCGACATCAACTTATCTGAGCACATTGACGCCAGATAATCGGCGCGGGCAAACTGGTTTCGTTTGGGCGATGTGGCGTAATTTTTCGAGCGGTGAGGATCAGTTGCGGCAACGCATCGCTTTTGCCTTGTCTGAAATGATGGTGATTTCATTTAACAGTAATTTGTCATTCGGCTACCCGTATGGGCCAGCGCAGTATTTGGATACGTTGGGAGCGAATGCGTTCGGCAATTACCGAAAGCTGCTTGATGATGTGACCTACTCGCCGATGATGGGGATTTATTTGACCCACATTCGCAATCGCAAAGAAAATATTTTGACGGGTGCCGTACCGGATGAAAATTACGCCCGCGAAATCATGCAGCTCATGACCATCGGTTTGTACCAGCTTAATCTCGACGGGTCGCAAAAACTGGATGGCGCAGGCAAGCCTATCGACACCTATTCCAATGCCGATATTTCCGGATTGGCAAAGGTATTCACTGGCTTGAGCTGGGCGGGGCCGGATACTTCCGACGCGCGATTCCGAGGCGGCGGCGGGACGGCAGATGTGCCTGATCACCAGATCAAACCCATGCAGGCTTACGACCAATTTCACTCAACATCGCAAAAGCAGTTTCTGGGTGTGACGATTCCCGCCACCACGGTGGCGGCCACCAATGCCGACGTAAAAATTGCGCTCGATACACTTTTCAACCACCCCAATGTCGGCCCGTTTTTTGGCAAACAATTGATTCAGCGTTTGGTGACGTCGAATCCGTCGCCCGCCTATGTGGCCAGAGTGGCCAGCGCATTTAACAACAATGGCGCGGGGGTTCGTGGTGATATGAAAGCAGTCATCAAGGCGGTATTGCTCGATCCTGAAGCACGTACAGCAAACGTCAGCAACACCTCCGGCAAACTGCGTGAGCCGGTGGTTCGTTTTGTGCACTGGATGCGTTCGTTCAATACCCGCTCGCAAAATGGCCAATATTTATTGGGCTCAACATCAGATCCATCGAGCGCACTTGCCCAATCGCCCATGAACGCGCCATCGGTATTCAATTTCTTCCGGCCAGGATTCATTCCGCCGAATTCTAAAATGGGCGCGCAAGGCTTGCTCTCACCCGAGGCGCAAATCACCAGCGAAACCTCGGTCGCGGGCTACCTTAACTTCATGCGCAACACCATCCAGAGCGGTGTGGGCACCACGCAAACCAACGGCACGCGTGACATTATTCCGGATTACACACAAGAGATCGCGCTCGCCAACGATGCCGACAAACTGATTGATCGCGTGGGCCTTCTGTTGACCGCAGGCGCGTTGTCGCCGAACACGCGAAGCCAACTTCGTGCGGCAATTAATTCTGTTGCCATTCGTACCGCCCCCGCAGATGCGGATACGGACCGCCGCAATCGCGTCTATCTCGCCATCTATCTGACGATGGCCTCCCCCGACTACATTTTGCAGAATTAAGGGAATGATCATGAAAAAAATTAATGCCTCCCGTCGCGAATTTTTACGCACTGCGGCGCATGTTTCAGTAGCCGGTGCTGCCGCCCCATTCGCACTCAATATGGCCGGTATCGGTGCGGCTGCCGCGCAGACAGCGAATGATTACAAAGCGCTGGTGTGCCTCTTTATGTTCGGCGCGAATGATCATAACAATACCGTGATTCCGTATGACACCGCCAATTTCAACGCCTACACCGCCTCCCGTGTTGGCTTGACCCGCCTGCAAACTGACCTTTTGCCGCTCACGCCCGAGCTACCGCTAATTGGCGTGAACGCAGGCCGTCAATTCGCACTGCCGATTGAAATGGCACCATTAAAAACCATCTGGGATGCCGGCAAAATGGCGATCATGGCCAACGTGGGGCCGCTGATCGTGCCCACGACCAAAGCGCAATTTCAGAACTTGCAGGTACCCTTGCCACCGAAACTTTTTTCGCACAACGATCAGCAATCGGTATGGCAGGCGAGCATGCCCGAAGGCGCGCGGCAAGGGTGGGGCGG
>JANXWW010000175.1 GCA_025350945.1 Burkholderiales bacterium | reverse complement strand
TTTTCAGTGTTCTTTGATGGCATCCGCCTTCGCCACTTTCTCCACTGCATCGCGAGGCGAGCCGCCCCATTGCCGGTTCCAGGCACGGCGAAGGTGCAAGCCTGACCGGAAGCCCGCAACCTCTGCGGCACGCGTGACACTTGCGCCGTGTTCGAGCGACTGGTGTGCCCGCTCCAGCCGGATTGCCTGCAGAAAGTGTAGCGGCGACACGCCAGCATGCTGAACGAAGAGCCGCAGCAGGTGGCGTTGAGTGACGTGGCCAACCGCCGACAAGGCATCCATGTCCCAGTCGCGTTCCGGCTCGGCGCTGATGGCGTCCTGCACTTTGTGCACAGCCAAATGCAGATGGCGACGGTGGGCGAGAAATGGCGACAGCTCAGGGTCGTGTGACGAACGCCTGAGATACACCACCATGTCCAGCGCGATACTGGCGGCCAGCGCCTCACCGCATTCGTCGGCGATCAGGTGCAACGCGAGATCGATGCCGGCGGTAATGCCAGCGCTTGACGCCAGTGGCCCATCGATCAGAAACACACGGTTGTCCACCACCAGTGCCTGCGGTGCAAGTGCGCGCAGATTATCCAGTAGCTCATGATGCGTCGTGCAGCGGCGATTGTCGACCAGCCCCGCACGCGCGGCGAGCAGCGTACCGGAGCAGATCGTGATCAGGCGGTGCGGTGTGTGATCAGCGTACAGATGTTCGTGCAGCGTCTGGCTCAACCACTGCGCGGTGGTAGCGATCGCCGGCGTGACCCGGCCCACATACGCGCTCGGTTGACCAACCAACACCACCCAGGTTGGCGAACTTAAACGCGATGGCAACGGTTCGAGGTCGGCGAGCGCCAGCCCGACCGAAGTCTGCACCGCTGGCACGGGGCCTACGAAGCGCAGGCGAAAGCGTGGCGGTAAGCCGCGCCTCGTACGATGCAGGTTGGCCAGGCGAAATGCCTCCGCAGGACCTGCAATGTCGAGCAGCAGCGAATTCGGCGCGATCACGAATAGAAGGTCGATCAGAGATGAACGTGCGATCATTTTTAGACACTCCGGTTAACCGAAGTATGCAACAGTTTCGCTGGAACGGCGAGGGTGATGGCCAAGGACACAATGTCCGAATTTGATTCAAACGTGTCGGGGTGTGGCGCGACATTGATCCGCCATCGTCTTAGTATCACAACATCATTAGCGTGAGTGGAATGCAAAGATCCACTCACGATTATCCCCGATCCAATCCGAGGTCAATCCCATGTTCAAAAACACGATCATTCGCCTGTTCACAAACAAGATTATTCGCATCTGCCAGCGAGACGTTTGGGGCAGTAGCATGTTGGGCGCTTCGACACTAATGCTTGCGGTATTGTTGTCGGCGACAGTGGCCTGCGCGCAAACCGCAGCCGAGGACGGTGTGGACGTCAACATCAAGCCCGGCGACGATTTCTTTGCCTACGCCAACGGCGGCTGGCTCAAGAACACGCAGATTCCCGCAGGCAAGCAGCGCTGGACTGTCGGTAACGAAATCACGGAACGGACCCGGGCCCAGGTCAACAAGCTGCTTGAAGATGCCGCTGCCGAGCCGAAGGACTCGACCGCACGCAAGGTGGCCGATTTCCGCGAGGCTTACGCAAACGAAGCTGCCATCGAGGCAAAGGGCATTGCTCCGATCAAGCCGCTGCTTGATCGAATTGATCGCGTTCGCGACAAGGCAGCGCTGACGCGGCTATTGGGTAGCAGCATGCGCGCCGATGTCGATCCGACGAATGTGGGCGTCTATAACTCTTCACAGCTACTTGGTTTGGCCGTGCAGGCGAGCATTCATGGCGAGAAAACTTACGTCGCTTTCCTGCTGCAGGGCGGCCTTGGCCTGCCGGATCGCGAACATTACCTGAGCGCCGAGCCGCGCATGCAGGCGTTACGAACTCAATATCAGCAATACATTGGCCGCATGCTGACATTGGCTGGTGTCGACCGGGCTGCATCGGTATCGAAAAGGGCCGAGGCAGTTATGGCACTGGAAACCGCTATCGCGCAAAGCCACGCCACGCGTGAGGTATCGGCAGAAGATCACAACGCCGACAATCTGTGGACGCGCGCCGACTTCGCACGTCAGGCACCTGGCATGGACTGGTCAGCATTCTTCGCGGCTGCCCAATTGGGCAAGAGCCAGACTTTCGTCGCATGGCAGCCCGGCGCAGTGAAGGGCGCGGCAGCGTTGGTTTCATCGCAGCCATTGCAAGCGTGGAAGGACTATCTGCGTTTTCACGTTGTCCACGCGCGAGCCGATGTGCTACCCAAAAATTTTGCCGAACAAGCCCTTGCAATGCGTGCGGCTGCAGGTGGCCAATCGCAGCCGGCTCCGCGCGCGCAGCGCGCCCTTGATGCGACGCAATCATTCATGAGTGAAGCACTGGGGCGCATGTATGTCGAACGCCATTTCCCGGCTGAACACAAAGCCCGTGTGCAAGCTATAACGGCAAGCATCATCGCAGCGTTTGGGCAACGGCTGGAAACGGTCACATGGATGTCGCCCAATTCCAGAATGGTAGCCCAGGCCAAACTGAAGGCGCTGTACTTCGGCATCGGTTACCCGAATAAATGGCAGGACTATTCCGACCTGGTCGTCGATCCAGCAGACGCTGCGGGCAATCTTGAGCGCGTTACCAATCGAAACTACCGACGCGCCCTGGCCCATCTCGGCCAGCCCATCGACCAAACCGAATGGGCACTCGCACCACAGCAGCCAGGTGCGATTCTCATGTTCAACCAAAACGCGTATAACTTTGCGGCCGCGCTGTTGCAGGTTCCCAGGTTCGATCCGGGGGCGTCAGACGCTGTGAACTACGGTGCAATCGGCGCCATCGTTGGTCATGAGCTCAGTCACACCGTCGATACGCTGGGTGCGGAATACGAAGCCAACGGCAACATGCGTCGTTGGTGGACGGCGGAGGACGTGTCGCAATATCAGGCAGCGATTGAAGCATTGGTAAATCAGTATTCCGGCTATCAGCCGTTTGCCGATCTTGCCGTCAACGGCAAAGTTACGCTGTCAGAAAATCTCGCCGACCTCGGTGGACTCGCTGTTGCCTTCGATGTCTACCGAAGTACACTGGGCAGCAGAATCAACGACAAAGACTATGTACGGCAGCAGGATCGGCAATTCTTCATCAGCTTCGCCCGAAGCTGGCGCAGCAAGATGAGTGATGAAGGGCTGCGAAAATATATCGCTACCGACAACCACGCACCTGAAAGCTATCGCATTGCGACGGTTCGTAACATCGATGCCTGGTATGACGCATTCGACGTGCTGCCGGGGCACCGCCTCTATCTGGAACCCAAGGCGCGGGTACGCATCTGGTGAAGCCAGCGCGGTTCATAAGAAGCACCCATCTCTGCAAAGGAAAACGATGAGCCGGATTCTGTTCCCTCTCTATGGCGTCGTGTGTTACCTGATTTTTTTCGCAACCTTCATCTACATGATCGGGTTCGTTAACAATTTTCATATTCAGGTCGGGAGTTTTTACTTTGTTCCCTTCGCAATCGATTTCGGCGGTAGCGCCGCATCGGCGGGCACAGCGTTCATCGTCGACGCAGCGCTCATCGGCTTGTTCGGAGTGCAGCACAGCGCGATGGCGCGCCGCGGATTCAAGGCGGTCTGGACACGCATCCTCGTGCCCCGTGCGGTTGAGCGCTCCACCTATGTTCTGGCGTCCAGTGTGTGCCTGATCGTGCTCTTTATCTTCTGGCAGCCTATGACTGGCGTGGTGTGGTCGATCCAGAACGAGATGCTCGGCAAGGCGCTCATCGCCGTGTCACTTCTCGACTTTGGCTTGCTTCTTGTGGCCAGCTTCCTCATCAACCACTTCGAGCTGTTTGGCTTGCAGCAAGTCTACCTGCACGCCACAGGTGCTGCAGCCAGGCCAGTAGCGTTCAAGTCGCCGGGGCTTTACAAGCTGGTTCGCCATCCCATCTATGTCGGTTTCCTCATCTTCGCGTGGGTTACCCCGGTGATGACGGTCGGGCATCTTCTGTTCGCGATGGGGAGCTTCATCTACGTGCTGATCGGCATGCGGTTTGAGGAGCGTGATCTTGTGAATGAGTTCGGCGACACCTACACCCAATACCAGGATCGCGTGCCCAGCCTGGTGCCTCTGCCGAAGGGAAAAGCATAACGAGGAATTCTTCGCTTAAATAAAAAGCAAGATTTCTTAACGCTTATTTTTTCATAACAATATCCCCAGATTCAGCTCGCTAAAGCAGAGTCTTTGCCTAGCGCACCCAACTCACCAGACTCGCGAGCCTTGCGACCGTAGAAGAGTTCGAACAGCGGGCTGGCCATCATTGTCGTCACGATTGCCATTAGCACCATCATCGAAAAAAGAGTCGGCCCGATAATCCCTTTTTGCAGGCCAATATTGATGATGATGAGTTCCATCAAGCCGCGTGAATTCATTAGTGCGCCGATGCCGAGCGCTGTCCGGTTGTCTTCACCGGCAATACGCGCTGCGGCATAGCAGGCACCGAATTTGGCAACAATGGAGGCCACCAGAATGCCCAGCGCAATCAGTAGGAGTGGTACGGTATTGACCATATCCATTCGCGTGTTGAGGCCCGAATAAGTGAAGAACATCGGCAACAGCAGCACGACCGCAAGTGGCTCAACTTTCTTCTTCAATTCTTGCGCGAACAATCCGCGTGGCATGACCACGCCCAGGATAAAGCCGCCAAAGATGGCGTGGATACCGACCGCATCCATGATGAAGGCCGAGAGGCAGAACAAGGCGAGCGTAATGCCCAGAACGGTCATGCTCATCTCGCCGTCACGTTCAACCATCCGGCCCAAGGGTGCCAATAATTTGCGCCCGAACAAGATGATGAATGCGGCGTAGCTTATGCCGCCGACAATGGCTAACACCGCAACACCGGGGCCACCACCAAAAGCGGCCAGCACAAGTGCGAGCACACACCACGACGCCGCATCATCAAACGCGCCCGCCGTCAGCGTCAATGTACCAAGCGATGTGTTGGCCAGGCCGCGTTCATTGATGATCCGTGCCAACATCGGAAATGCGGTCAGCGCAATACACGCACCCATGAACAAGGTCGCATTTGCCTGCGATATGCCGTCAGTAAACAGGCCGGGGACCGTCAGCAGATAAGGCGTTATCACCACCGCGATCAGGAACGGCGCAATAATGCCCGCGAGTGAAACACCAATCGCGCTCTTTGCCTTCGACTGGAAATGGTCAAGCTGCAAGGTGGTGCCGACCAGAAACATATAAAGCCCGACGCCTAATTGCGCGCCTGCATAAAGCACACTCTTGGTCGGGCCCGGGAACACGGCGGCCTGCGCCGCAGGAAAGAACAGACCAAAAAATGATGGCCCCAGAATAACCCCGGCAATCATTTCGCCCACCACCTGTGGCTGGTGTAAAAACTTCTGGCCCAACTTTCCCACCACGCGGCAAGCGATAATAATGATAGCTAATTGCAGAAAGAAATGGACGCTAAAATCGCTCGGTGTAAAACTTTTGGCAACTGCATTAACCGCTGGGCCGTGCGCATCAAGCACGCCGACTAAAGTATCAACAGCACTATCGAATAGTTCAAACACAATACAATTATTCCTCTTGAAAACCGGTTCAGTTTGCTGCTAATTAAAAGTATCCGCTATCGAGGACTAAACGTTTTTGATCACCGCGATGAAATATAAAAATAGTTTACGGGGTTTCATTTTCTGTCGCAATCATCATTGCGCGACAGCATTGCGAACGCTCGTTTTTTCCTAACAAGCGAAGGGCAAAACTCTAATATCTACGGTCATCTTGGAGCACAAATGGCTCAAAATGCCCGTGGATGCTGGTGAATTACTTTGCCAATATGGCGGACAAAAAACCCCGACGGCCAAACAGCGGCCGTCGGGGTTTTTACAAACGTGCCCACGTATACGGGCAACGCATTGCACCTACAAATCAAAATGACTATCTCACCGTGACCGTGCCGAACTCTTTGACCACGCCGCCCCATGGCGAGAAGCCGCCGGTGTTCGAACTGCCATAGGAGACGATGCCGGTGATGACGGGGCCTGTACCGTTGTAGGTCCAGACAGATGAACCGCTATCACCGCCTGCGATGAAGCTGCCGGTGGCGACTTCGACGGAGCACAGCGCGCCGTAGGTGTTGCCATCGGGTTCGGACACCAGCGTGTCCACACACACGCGAGCGACGCTCGCGCGGGTGGTGCCGGTGGTGCGGCCGGTTTTGTAAATGGTTTGACCCACCGACGGATAGTTCAGCGTGCCCTGCACATTCAGCACGCCAACCACATTGAGGCTGCCGGCATTGACGCTTGTGTACATGATTCTGCCGAAATCAACCGCGTTGCCTGGCCCGCCGGAAACGAACAGCGCATCTGCCTCGCGACAGCCCAGTGTGTCGGGCAGCGAGCAGCTACGGGGAGCCGGATCAATTGATTCCGCGCCAATAAACGTGCCGCCGGGCGAAGTCATGCGGGTGCCCGCGGAAACGCTGTACACGCTCTCGCTGCAATGCGACGCGGTCATAAAGCCTTGCACGCCGTTGATACGCGCAGGCACGCCCAACGTGCAGACGAATGTACCCGCGCTGGTAGGGAAATTGAACTGCGCACCGCCGGCGAGTGGCAACGGCTGCGAGCGCAGTGAGGTGCCGACGGTGGCGCTGCGCTTGGGCAATTCCGCCGCACGCATCGACATCACAGCCGGAGGTATTCCAGAAGCTGCCAGACGCGTTGTCAGCGCCTGCAAGCTCGGTGCATCGAGATCCTCGTTGTAGGCGACATCAAGGCGATTAGCGTCGCGATCAATCGATACAGCAATTACGCCATTGGTTGACGCCATTGAAAAAATCTTGGTTTTGAAATCAAGCAACTGGCGCGAATCCCATTGCGCTTTGCGCACATCGGCGTTCTCACCCAGGCTTTTCGCGAAGGTAGCGGAGGGGGTATTCATCGATTTCCATTTTGCTTGGTCTGCCTGCTTTTCGGCACCAGAAAACAAACCGCTTGAGCGCGTCATGCGCACAACGGTCTTGCCGTCTTCGCTATGCACCCAGCCCGCGAATCCGGGCACGCGATCAGCAATGGCCGCCTCGGCTTCATCCGGATTCATCGTATCGGCTGTCGGGCCAAGCACATTGCGCGCGCTAGTTGCGGCACGCTCTTGCGATTTCATCATGCGATCAGGCACGAGCGCTTCCTGCTGCGCGCGCAGCACAGTTGAGAATTCAGCATTTCCCTCGGGTAAAGCGGCGCTTGTTGCAACCTGTGCTGTAACCGTGCCAGTAACAAAAATCATGGCAGCAGCAGAGGCAATTTGACTCAGTTTCAAAATGTGCTTCATTCGTGTTTCTCCAGGTGGGTAAAACAAGAAATGTCCAACGAGGATCGCTTGTCGGAAATGATTTGCCTAAAAGCAAGTCGCTTAAAAGCAACATCAGCGTACTTGCGTAATATCTTAAAAGCACATTGTCGCTAGAACGAGACAAGGCTAAGACAGGCAGTTTGATAGCAATAGAAGACACCACAACTGCAAACCCGTGCCCTGTACTCTCCACACCCGCTCACGAAAAAAATCACGGAGCTCGAAGTGAATACGGTTAGCGAAAAGCGCCCCTATTTGCGCTACGCCCACCATTTCGCCAGATGCTGCTCAATTGCGCGCGTGCTCACCATTTGCGGGATTGAGTAATCTTCATCATTGGCTTTTTTTCCTCGTCCGATTTTGTGATTTCTTTGGCTTCCCATTGTTTGATCAATTTTTCTGCACGGCGAAATGCATCCTGAAATAAGCGGCTTTGGGGTAGCGATTCCTTGGAAAAGGCGCGACCGAAATAGGTGAAATAATTTTCATCTGCACAGCCAAATGATCGGCGATCATGACGGGTGGCGGCGATGATGAGCGTGATGGTGTCCTTGACCGGATCAATAAAACTGCCGCTATAGCAGGCTGAGACCACCACCACTTTCCAGCGAATCCCGGTCTTCTTCAAGAGCTCGCCCAATTTTTTGTTGGTCAGATCGTTAAGCTGAATATTGTTTTTGTGCGAGCGTGAATTCGTGTTCCTTCGAGCGGTAGCTGGTGAGAAACAAAAACAGGATGTCTTGTTCCTTATCCATTTTTTTTGCAATGGCGTCGAGCGATTCGCCGATGCTGGTGATGGTAGCCATCGGCTCTTTATCGATTGAATTGCGGCTGTTGATGAGAGCGATGGCGTGAAGACTTAAATTAAATTTTTCTGAAAATTGCGCGCGAACAAAATCAACTTCACGGCGAAATACTTCCTGCGATCCGTCCAGCCGCATAAGATAACTTTTCTTTTCACCTACAGGAGCAGCGATGAAATTTTGTCCCCATGCCGGTGTGGTCTCTATTTTGTGATTGCAATCGCCATATTTTTTGCGAATCAATCCGGGAATGATCGAGCAAGTGATCAGAGTGCGATGATGTCAACGGGATCGATTTCGAGCCAGGCGCGTTGATCACTTTCACAACCGTTGCAAACTCTGGACTGCAATCCGGTAACAGCCAACAGATAAACTGGGGGCAGTTTATTTTTGAAGCAGCATTATTTTTGCGCGATGAAGGCATAAGCCAGTAAAGAACTTACTGACGGGCGCAATCGGATGCGAGACTGTCAACGATCGCGCTCGCTACAAGCTTTGATAAACGACGCAGGCATCTATTGGGATCGCAGGCTGTTATGCATAAACTGATTATCCACATCACGGTTGGTTTCAGCAAAGAGTCATCAGACCTGACTCAACTGCAATTTTTACATGCACATGCATGGCATGAGTTAAAAATCCGCTTTAGCAATTTACAAGGGTGTTTCAGGGTGTTTGTATGCGGACCAAGGCGGCGACACTGGCGCAATTTTTGCTGGATGATCATCTGCTTATACAATTTAAGCGTGCCACTGTCGGCAAGACAAGACAGTCGCGACACAAAATGGCATGAGCTAACGCTTTTGGTCATATTGTTTTCGGCTTCTACAAAAAATTTCAGGGATTAATCCATGCAGAAAAGCAAAGCTGACAATAGTTGGTTGAATTCGTACACAGCATTTCGTACGATTCATCACTTACTGACCGGCGCTGTGGTTGTTTGCATATTGGCAACGACACCTCGCGCGTTTGCAGTGCCGCATGACTTGTCTGCTGACGGCAAGAGTGATCTGATCTTCCGCAATGGCAGCACCGGCCAAATTAACGGCTGGCTCATGAACGGCAGCGCATCCACGGCGCAGGCGGGGCTCGTCTCACCTGGCAACTGGACAGTCAGCCACATTGCGGATTTCAACGCCGATGGCAAAGCAGATGTCCTCTTCCGCAACGACAATGGTAGCGTCACGCTCTGGCTGATGAATGGTCTGACAGTAGTAGGCAGCGTCGGGCTGCTGGGTGCAGATCCAGACTGGCGCGTCTCTCATGTGGGCGATTTCAACGGTGATGGTAAAGCCGACATCCTGTGGCAACACACGAACGGCGCGGTTACTTTGTGGCTAATGGATGGCATTACCGTCGTAAGCCGCGTGGGCCTGTTGGGCGCTGATCCTTCGTGGAGCGTGTCTCATGTGGGTGACTTTAACGGCGATGGCAAGACCGACATCTTGTGGCGCAACACCAACGGTGCTGTGACGATATGGCTGATGAATGGTGCGAGTGTGACCAGCGCAACAGGCGTATTGGGGCCAGATGCGAATTGGCGCGTGAGTCATGTGGCGGACTTCAACGCGGATGGCAAGGCCGACCTCTTGTGGCGTCACACCAATGGTGCAGTGACAGCCTGGCTCATGAATGGCACCGCCGTCGCGAGTGCTGCTGGAATACTCGGCCCGGATGCCGACTGGAGCGTCACGCATACAGGTGATTTCAACGGTGACGGCAAGGCTGATCTTTTGTGGCGACACACCAACGGCGCGGTAACCCAATGGCTGATGAATGGCACCGCTGTGTCCACGAGCACGGGCCTTTTGGGGGCGGATGCGAATTGGCGGGTGACGCATTTGGGCGACTACAACGGCGATGGCAAGGCAGATTTGCTGTGGGGAAATGCCGCCGATGGCGCGATCACGATGTGGCTGATGAATGGTGCGGCGGTGACAGAGCGGTCGGGGATTCTGGGCGCGAGCGATTGGCGTGTAGTGCCCTCGACTAGCTCAACACCACTACCGGCTGGCCCCGTTGCGAATCCGATTTTATTCGCCGCACAAGTGCCCACACTCGCCGATTTTGCGAGCCGCGCATCGACCTTCGGCAATCATCGTGGCGCACTGGATTCAGTTGCACGTGGTGGTGATTTGATGATTCGCTATCCCGATGGCACGCTGCGCAATCTGACCAAAGAGGCGGGCTTAGGCATGGATGGCATGCAGGGCGACGCAGCAATTGCGGTGCGCGAACCGACGATGCACTGGAGTGGCACCAAGGCGATCTTCAGCATGGTGGTGGGTGCGGCGGCGGCACAATATCAGGTGCGCAACTATTACTGGCAGCTTTACGAAGTGACTGGTTTGGGTAAAGGGCAAACGGTTTCGATTAGCAAGGTTGCGAATCAGCCTGCCACGTATAACAATATTTCGCCGCTGTATGCGTCTGATGATCGCGTGCTGTTTACGTCGGATCGGCCACGCAATGGCGCGGCCCATCTTTACCCGCAGCTTGATGAATACGAAAGTACCGCGACCGTTACCGGTATCTGGAGTTTGAATCCATCGACAGGCGAGCTGAAGATTTTGAATCACACCCCGAGCGGTGCGTTTTCACCGACCATTGATAGTTACGGTCGCATCGTTTTCACGCGCTGGGATCATTTGCAGCGCGATCAACAGGCGGATGCAGGAACGTACGGTGCCTTTAATTTTGCAGATGAAAGTGTGGGTGCCGCTAAACTCGCTTCACAAGCTGAAGTGTTTCCCGAAACACGCGCTGCATCGACAAGCGCTTTTGGCCCCGTGGCAGGCTATACGAACAACCGCTTCACGCCGTGGCAGATAAATCAGGACGGCACCGAAGAAGAAACGCTGAATCACGTGGGCGTGCAGGAGATGGGTTTTGGCTACAATCCAAAATCATTTACCGGCGATACGGCACTTTCAGATTACACCGACGATACTTTGCACGCGAATAAAAAATCACTGCGCGGCGACGGTGGGCTGTATCACATCAAGGAAGATCCGGTTCGCGCGGGCATTTACTATTCGATTTACGCGCGCGAGTTCGGTTCGCTCTCGTCAAACCAGATCGTGAAATTTAACGGCGGTGTCGGCACCAACCCTGAGCAGATGGCGGTGACCGATTTCACACCCGCTGACAACAGTGATGGACGTTATCGCAATCCGTTGCCATTGTCTGACGGAAAATTTATTGCCACGCATACGCCGACGACGGTGGCGGACCCCAATCAACTACTCGATTTTCGTTTGAAGCAACTTACGCCTGATGCGAGTGGTCGTTATACGCCGGGCGCATCACTCACGGGCGGTATCAACAAAACCGTGAGCTGGTGGGATCCGGATACCAAGCGTAATTTCAGTGGACTGTTGTGGGAACTTGAGGCAGTTGAAGTCGTAGCACGCGTACGGCCTGCCGCACCGGTAGATTCCCTGGAGACGCCGGAGAAATCGGTGTTCACTGAAGAAGCGGTGGACGAAACCGCACTGCGCAATTGGCTGAAAACCAACGATCTCGCCATGATCGTGACGCGTAATCAAACTACGCGGGATCGCGCTGATTTTTTGCAGCCGTTCAACCTGCAAGTGCCGGGCGGCGTAAAAACGGTTTCGCCCAAAGGTGGCCGTGTGTATGACATCGCGCATTTCCAGATTCTGCAAGCCGATCAAATTCGCGGCTACAGCAACTTTAGCGCTGGTCGCCGATCTATTGCGCAGCCGCTGCACGAACCCAAGGCAACGAATCCGGCGAATCCAAATGGTCCCGCTGGCAGCGTGAAAATCGCCACCGATGGCTCCACTGCGGCCTTCGTGCCCGCACGTCGCGCCCTCGCATGGCAGAGCACTGATGCGGCGGGTAACGCAGTGGTGCGCGAGCGGGTATGGGTCACGTTCCAGCCGGGTGAGGTGCGCGTTTGCGCGTCGTGTCACGGCGTAAATACAAAGGATCAATCCGGTGCGCCACCACCGGCAAACAAGCCCGAGGCGCTGCGTGATTTGTTGCGGTTCTGGAAGACGTTACCGAAGTAGATTTTTTAATCATCAAAGGCAATAGGGGCAAGCGTTTCCGAGCAAATATGCCTGGAAACGCCCGCCAATTCTAGCGTTGTAATTGCAGGGTACTTCTAAAAACCGTAGCGAGCGGGTCGAGTTCGCTCCGAGGAGCGGACCTTTACCCGGTGTAAAGCGAGCACCACAGGAGCGAAATCGGCCCGCGCAGTAGGTTTATAGAAGTACCCTGAATTATTGCTCCAAACTTTGCTTATACCGTTGCCGCGCCGCTTCTTCTCTCACCACTTCATCGATCTCTTTAATGAGCCCTTTTACGTCTGCTTTCTTTTCATCACGCGCAAAGAAGCCGGTGAGTGGCGTATCGGGAAGCAATTTTCCGGTTTTATAAATCGCCCAGATTTCCCGGCCGTAATCAGTTTTGATAAGCTCAGGTGCGAAGCGGGAAAACCAGATGGCGAGATTATTGACATCGCGCTCCAGCAAACTCGCCGCACTGTTGTTGCCCGCAGCATCAATGGCTTGCGGCAGATCGATGATGACCGGGCCATCGGCATCCACCAGCACGTTGTATTCGGAAAGGTCGCCATGCACGATGCCAACGCACAGCATCAGCACCACATCACGAATTAATTTTTGATGATACTCTCGCGCTTTTTCGGGCGTAAGTTCGACATCGTTCAGTCTCGGTGCGGCATGGCCGTTTTCGTCCGTCACCAATTCCATCAACAGCACGCCATTCAAAAAATTGTACGGCTTGGGTACGCGCACACCGGCAAACGCCAATCGATGCAGCGCATCCACTTCAGCGCTTTGCCATGCTTCTTCCTGCTGCTCACGACCGAACTTGGAGCCCTTTTCCATCGCACGTGCGCGACGGCTGTTTTTAACTTTACGGCCTTCGGTATATTGCACCGCCTGACGAAACGCGCGCTTGTCAGCTTCCTTGTAAACCTTGGCGCAACGAATATCTTCACCGCAGCGCACGACGTAAACCGTGGCCTCTTTGCCACTCATGAGCTGGCGAATGACCTCATCAATAAGACCTTCTTCAACCAAAGGCTGCAATCGTTGCGGCGTTTTCATGGCGTCTTTTTATTAGCTTTTGCGTTTGTTAAATATATAAACAAATTAAATTTTACTAGGCTTTTGCACCATTCCTACTTTGCTAATTTATTCCTGAGCGCTAACGGTCTTCATAGCAATAAGTGCGCGTGAGTTTTTCCGCTCTGCTTTTATCTTCCATTGTCCAGAATACGGCCAACGGATTGCAAACGCGCTGGAGCGTGCCGTTTGCGTAAGAACGCATGCACAACTTATTTTTTTGACGGGTGCTTTAGAGCGTCAGATTTTAAGGCATCAGATTCGCGTTGTACTTCAGCACTAAGCGTCGCCAGCATGCCATTGACTTGCGGCGCATTCAATAGTGTTTCTGCACTCGCCAGATGTGTGCGCGCTGCGGCGGTGTCACCGATTGCCGCATCCACGCGTGCTAGCCCTAAATGAATGCGCGCCGTAAACTGTGCACCGTGGCCGTTGACTGTGGCACCCGCCAATACTGAATTGAAATCCGCGCTCGCCGCCGCATAATGATGCTGTGCCAGCGAAAGTTCCGCACGCGCCAGCATGGCCTCAGTCCACAGCAAATTGTTGCGTGCTTTACGCGCTTCGAGAATTTGAATGGCCGCATTGAGCGGAGGCAACGCACGCTCGAATTCACCGCTTCGTGCGAGCGCGCTGCCGAACACGACACGCGCGCTGACCAAATCCTTTTCCAGCAGCGCGTAAGGCTCAGCGATCGCGATCGCCTCTGAAAAACGGGCTTCGGCTACCAAGGTGCCCGCATAAAGGACATTGGTTTCGATTGTGCGCGGATCGCGGTTGCCAGAACGCAATAAAATCCGCGCGCGCGCGTCATTGATGAGCTGTGCTGCTTCTTCACGCCGATGAGTCATATGCAGAAACCACGCGAGCATACTTTCCGCTTGGATAGTGGATGTATGATCAGGACTGCCAGTACGTTTGAGAGTGGCCGTACCTTCCCGCAACATCGATTCAGCGTTGACAAAATGTCCGCGCATTACGTTGATGGTGCCGCGCAACACCAATACCCATGCGGCGTCAAAATTATCGCGGCCGCGCGTTTCCGACATAACCTTGTCCGCCTCTGTCAGCGCTACGTCAGCTTCAATAAAGTTGCCGCGTGCGTTATAGGCCATGCCCAAATCACCGAGTGCCGTGCCATAACGTTTGGCGATGTTTCGCGCCTTGTTTACGTCTGAATTGGGATCAGCCAATATTTCTGCGGGCGGCACAACAGTGGGATCTGATGGCGGACTACTGGCGACGGCCTTCAGCATAAAAGGGCGAATAATTTCAACCGCATTCGCCGCGCGTTCAACCGCAATATCCAAATCGCGTCGTCGCCAAACTGTGGATTCCATGCGCAGCAATTCACCAAACAACAGCGTTTTTTCCTGGTTTAAATCAATCAGGATTCTTTTGCCTTCCAGGGTCAGTCCCAATACGCTTTCATCATCCTTGCGAGTACCGTTAACTTTTTCTGCTGTATCTGCTAGTGCTTGTGCATATTCGACTGATCGTTTGCCAAACGATCTTTCGACTAACGGCAGGCGTGCACGGCTTAACTCCGCCGCTTTTTTCCAGTCCCCCAGATGCACATGCATGTTCGCCAATGTGGCCAGTACATCCGCTTTGGCAGTGGGGAAATCTGTCAGCGCTTTATCAATTCGCGCCGCACCGCGATCCAAAAGCTCCGGTGCAGTGGTACGGCGCGCGGCTTCCGGGTCGGCCTGATCAACTGAATTGGCGTTAAACAAACCGGATAAAAATTGTTCGACCGCGAGCGCGCGTGCGCTCTGCTCACGCGCCACCTTGGCCTCAGCCGCCGCGCGCTGCGCTTGAATCACCGATGTAATCGTGCCTGCCACCATGGCAAATATTGCGAATGCCGACAGTGCCACCACACTGCGATGTCGCGCCACATATTTGCGCACCACATACCAGTTTCCGTCCGAACGCGTTTCAATCGGATAACCATTCAGCCAGCGCGTAATGTCATTCGCAAATGCCGCCACGGTGGCGTAGCGTTCTTCCGGTTTTTTCTTCAGCGCTTTCAAACAAACGATATCGAGATCGCCTTCCAGCTCTTTCGCGGTTTTGAACATAAGCGTATCTTGCGCACCCGTGCGCTGCCGCATCATCTGGCTGGGCCTGATCGCATCAACAGCCAATATGGCATCTTCCAATTCGCCGCGCGTGCCGCGCTTTAATTTATAAGGCCGCACGCCACTCAATAATTCATACAGCACCACGCCGAGCGAATATACGTCTGAGGACGTGCTAATGGGCGCACCAGCGATTTGTTCGGGCGAGGCATAGTCGGGTGTCATCGCGCGACCTGTCAGCTCGGTAAGAGCTGTCTCGCTGGTTTCAGCACCGGTCATGAATTTGGCAATACCGAAATCGAGCAAGCTCACCACGCCTGCGGAGGTGACCAAAATATTGGATGGCTTTAAATCGCGATGCAGCACCAGATTGTTGTGCGCGTATTGCACGGCAGACAACACCTGGCCAAATAATTCCAGGCGCCCGCGTACACCCAAATTTTTCGATGCGCAATATTCAGTGAGCGGTAATCCCTCGACGTACTCCAGCGCCAGATAGGGTTGACCTGTATTTCCGATTCCCGAGCCTGCACCAGCATCGTAAAGCCTAGCAATATTCGGGTGCGTCAGCGCCGCCAAAATATCGCGTTCGCGATCAAAGCGCTCCGCAAGCTGCCGCTGAAACGGCCCGGCATGTGGCAGCTTCAAGGCGACGGTGCGCTTCAGCGAGCCATCAGAACGCTCCGCCAGCCACACCGCGCCCATGCCGCCCACACCGAGCTCACGAATCAATCGATAGGGACCGATCGATACATCTGCACGCAACTCACCGAGCCTGCCTGAACTTCCTGACAGCGCGGATGAAGCCGCATCGCCAGACAACTTATCGACATTGGTAAAGGCGGGCAGCGATTGCAAAAATGATTCCGTTTCCAGCACCGCATGTTGTTCCAGCAATTCTGTCAGCGCTGGCTGTAAATGCGCATGTTCCGGCTCTAAATTTTTCAGCCAAGCCGCTCTCTCCGTCGCAGGTATTTCCAGCGCGGCATCGAGCAATTTGAACGCTTGCTGCCAATCGTGAGCGGAAATTTTCAAACTTTACTCCGAGCCTTGTAGTTGTAGATTAAATAGGTCTAATCCTCAAAGACGAATTTTTCAAATCAAACCCGACATTGCCCAAAACTTATCTCAACGCACGATATAAAAACAACCGCGCCTTTTCCCAATCGCGCTCGACTGTGCGAATGCTCACGCCCAGCGACTGCGCGATTTCATCCTCTGACATACCCGCGAAATAACGCATCTCCACCACTTTCACCAGCCTGGGATCAATCGTTGCCAGCTCTTCGAGCGCGTCGTTCACCATAATCACTTCATCTTCGCGCACGCTCGCGGATTCGGCGATTTCGGAATTGAGCGTGACGTGCAGCGCATCGCCACCATTGCGATCAGCCAGGCGGCTGCGGATAAGATCAACCACGATGGAGCGCATCACACGCGCCGCATACGCCAGAAAATGCGGGCGATCTTCGACTTTCAAATCGCCGGTTCGTAAAAAGCGCAGATAGGATTCATGCACCAGCGCCGTGGTATCCAGTACCGTCATAGGAGCCGAGCGACGCAGCTTGGCGTGGGCGAGCAGGCGGAGGTCGTCGTAGAGCACCTCAAACAAGCGGTTCATGGCTTGGGAGTCATCGTTACGCGCAGCAAACAGCAAGCTGGTGACGTCACTCATGAGAAACCTTGGATTTTCACGACTGTGAACAGTCTTTTGTGTGGTGCCGAGGACCTCAATCGAATAACTGACTTATGTTATTGATTATAAGACTAAAATTCTGCGCACTTTTTGATGATACCCCCCTACATACCCCGTGCCAACTGTCGAGCCGCTAAGCAAATATTAAGGATCACATCATTCGTTGTGATAATACCCCACGCGTTGAAATATTTTTCATGCGCACCAGCATAAAGATTCAAAAAGCCCCACCATCGATAATATGGCGGGGCTAGTGTGATGTTCAGCGATCTGGAAAGGTAGTGTCAGTTCGCGGTGAATCACTCCGCCGCAGCGTCTCTCGCCACTTTGGCCATACATACCCATAAATCAAGAAAGTTGTCGAGCAAACAACTTTCCCGCGCGGCGCTATGGGCCGCTCTCTCGCGCCGCATAAACATCTTTTAAGGCAGGATTCCGATCACCTTTGCAAATGCTGACGGCTGTGCGAGCTGCACATCTGCTCGCATGTAGCAAACAAAACCCACTTGCAAATTGCCCATGAAAGTTTCTCGTAGCAATTGAATGCGAATGTCGGTGCGAATACCAAGGAACATTTGAGTAAAATCGCCCGCAATGATGCTTGAGCAAACCGTGCCGCTGGTGCCTTGCACCTGATTAATTGGAAGCGACGTTGTTATGAGCTGCGGAATCGTGTCGAGCGCCTTGGGTGCCTGCAACGGCTGGCCAGTGCTATCCACCAAGCCATCAACCGTGCGGGCAGTACGCGGGTGCAAAATCATCGCGGTGGGATCCGCAGAATTCGCCGTGCGAATCGTTCTGAGCGCATCCAGCATATTGGTGTAGTTGGTAATCTGCGCACCGTTCGTACCCATCGAAACGCTGCCCACACTTGGCGTATTAAACACGCCTCGCGGTTCAGGGGCGGTACCAGTACCGACAAGCGCCACTCTGTCCAATTCAACGGCCATTGCATTCGCGAATATCTGCGTAAGCGCATCGCTCATGTTGACGGCATCTTCAAGCAACTCGATAGAAACCTTCACCAGTACGGCTAGTGTTTTTGGCGCAAATATGACGCCTTCAAATACCGGATCGGATTCCGCAACCGCAGCGTTTTCATTCCGCCAACCCACCGCAGGATCGCTCGCAACGCGCACTATGCGGGTATTGTCCGATCCGAGTTGTACCGACCGCGCGCCTGCATTGACGCAAACTTGTCTTGAACGCATGCGATCAATCAAATCATTCGAAAGATTTTCGGGGGTCAGGAATCCACCCGCCGCATCGGTGCCTTCGCTTAGAGCTGCTTTGATTTCCAGCGACTTGGGCCCAGCATTGACCATGCCCCGCAGCAAACTTCCAAAGGAAAATTCAGGTCCGCCAAAATCTTTTTTAGGCGCAAAGTTTTCGCCTTTCGCCGCAACCTTTATTGAATTGCCTTTTTGGTCTCGCCAGGCATCGTTAGCGACAGTGCTTGAGCGAAATTCCTCCAGCCCATTTATCAACGAATCACATCTAGTCACCAACTCAGTCACGTGACAAAGCGCAGATACTTCTTCTGAAGAATGTTCACGCACTTCGTTCACCACGACTGAATTGAGCTTATTGGCGAATCGCCTTGCTGCTTTACGCTGCGCGTGCAGCTCATCCAAAGTTCCACCGGCGCGCGCGCCGTTCTCAATTCTCTCGCCCAGCTTGGCCGCCATTGACCGGAAAGCCTGCTCGTTTTGCATTCTTTCCTTGGCACCAAAGTTGTCTCTTGTTTCCATTTTTTTCCTTAAAAAATCAAGTTTGTGGTGGCTAGGCGCAACAAAAAAGCGCGCGCAAGCCGGTTATGTATCTGGCTTGACGCGCGCTTCCCGTGGGGTCACCGCAATCTCGAAGGGCAACAGAAAAAGCCGTTGGCTTGTTCCTGCGCACCATTGTCGCAATGTTAGCACGCTTTGCCGCCAAGTGCGAGAATTTTTTGATATTCGCTCTCAGCTTTAACGCTCATCCTTAATTGCATGCGTAAGGTAACGCCAGCAAGGTGACCTATCGCGATGCGTGAGTTCTGAAACTTATCCGCATCCGCAGAACAAAAAGCATCTAACGCTTCGGCAAGTTCGACAGAGGATTTATCCGACGCTGACGGCATAGGTTCCCCCTTGATCGCTAAAGAAATATGTTTCCGCACTACGTCGTATTGGTTTTTGGTCATTTTGAAATCCTTCAAGTTGATAGTTTTGTGAATTGCCGTTGCTTATCGTCGCTGTATTCCTTGGGCGATTCAAAGTGCGATAACCCTCCGCACAGCCTGAGTTGACCCCCCCACCCCCGGAAACTCGCGACAGAGAAAAATTGGTTAAACATACGGTCTAGCTTTGCGGACTTTTTAACTTTTGGCACCCCCACCCCAATGCTGGAAGTCCAGCTTCAACTCCACGCTCCAGACTCCGCAGACAGAAAGACATAAAGACAAAATGATTCTGTCCTTTTGTCTTACTGTCTTTGGGGTCTGGCCTACAAGCGTGCGCCAATAGAAAATATGAGAGAGAAGAAGGTTTGTTTTTCACTTTTACGGCTTAATTTACTTAATGACATAAATACGCGGGTTGACTTGGTAGTACTTCGACGGTGCGCCGCGATCTCTCCGGTGCGATAGCTCTCCGGACAGCACACACCATTCCTGTAACTGCTTTATGGCTGGCATCAGGCGCTCAAGAGTCGGGAATCGAGCCTGCAAAGACTTCTGCGCATCGCGCCTGGTGAATTCTTTAAATTCGTGGCGTTTTATCCAATCCAGCAATGCAAGCGCATCACTTTCCATATCAGCGGCTCCCATCAGTCTGAACGCGGCTTCAGCGTGGGGTATTAGCAGGCGCGCGAGTTGAACCGCACGCTTAACGCTTGCTGGACTCACGTTAGGGGCCTCAAGTCCCTTGCTGCCCAGCTCCATGAGGCAAGCAATGCGCGCCGTTGCGCCAGGTAACTTGCCCGTCCAGTCCGAAATGTGGGCAAACCTGCCACCGTCCCCCTGTTCGCGTTCAATCTCTTCTGCAAATTGCAGCCATTCCTCGCGCGCATTCGCCGCAAACGCCATCACTCGCGGCGCACCGATAGGCAGCTTCAGCCCCGTCAGCAATGCGCCGACGTTGTCCTCCCAACGCGCCAAAACACCCGGGTCAATTGATGTCCGCGAGCGGATATCACGACGCCCAACATTAGAGAGTGGCACTGCATACCAAAACCGCGCCATAAGCCCCGAGTCCCGAAACCGCTTTGACTTACCTGTATCCGTGAGGATTCCAGGCTGGATCGCTAACCCCATGCTGACTGCGGGTTTATCAATGTGCGCTTGGCGTCCCGCCCGGTCTACGCGAACACTGGTACCAGCGTGGCCTTTAAGATATATGTCCAGGCTAGACATGCCGCCGGAATAAAGCCCCGCGAGATTTTGAAATATCCCCGGCTCATCAGAGATGATCGCGATGCGCTCACCCTGTTCAACGAGCATCCCTTGCAAACGCTCCGCCGTCACATCGCCGGTGAATATTCGAGTAGCGAAAACCTCGGCTGGCATTGAATCGCGCTCTGCTGCGATTTCATCCTGCAATTTTGCACGCACCTCTGCATCATCGGTGCGCCCTGCATTGTGCTTTAACTGTTCAATGCGTTTTAGAGTCACTTCTCGCGCAGCAAATACACGATTAATTTCGCGGCGCATGCGGTCGCCCTCGCGTTTTTCCCATGCGACTAGCACATCAAGCAGCGCGCTGAAAACGGCTGATTTTCTGCTCGCGCTCGGCATAGCCACCATAGTCCACACCGCCAATGGCTCGCGATAACCATCACCCCAAGGTGACACCTCAAAACGTCTTTGAAGCACCGCGCCAAGTATTGCAAGGATCATCATCACCGACATTGCCGGCGGCGTTTGCGTTGATATAGACACGGCCGCTGCCACTTCGCCCAGCCAGCCGGGTAACACGTTCGCTTCTATTTCTGGAACACGCGACGTGCTCGGCAATAACGGCTCCGGCCAGGTGGGTTCAGGCGCAACCGGCGGAGCTGACTGATTAAGGGGTTTAGCAGGTGCATATCGCCCAATGCTGCGGGCGATGTTGCGTACCTCGTTATCATCAAGCGGCGGCGAACATTGCTCACGATTTATCACCAGCAGCGCGGCTTCAATAGCATCAGTGGATAACGCATTGCGGCGCATCGAGCCCGCACGCGAAGCGAGACTAGCATTGCGATTGCCTTCAATCACCGTTGAAGCCGCGCTAACCGTTTGCTTGCTTGATGGGCGTCGCACTTCAATAGACTTTAGCCCCATTCGCTCACAAAGGTCGGCAAGCGCGTACGGCTGCACTGCATTGGTTGCAACGACGCGAGAAAGAAACGGTGAGCCTTTTTGATGAATGAATCCAGGCACTCGCATAACTCGTGGCAAATCGCACACTTTGGGGTCGCCACCGAATCGGCGTGATATCGCTTGCTGCACCGGCTTAAACTGCGCGAGCTGCACATCTGCAACCAACCAATAAGCGTGCCATTTGCCGGGACTGGTTTCGACAATGCAGTGTGGATCAATTCCACAGTCAATTACTGGTTGCAGCGCTGCACCATCTAGGTCTACAAAAAGAGCGCGAACGCCGGTAATGTTTTCCGCCTGCCTGCCTTTACCATCCGTGTAGTTGACGGTAAAAAAAACGCCCGCACCACGCGCACTTAATCGCTGCAATTCCTTTTTACAATTGCCCAGGTCGCCGTGATGAATAGTTGCTAGGCTGCGATCCTTGCCGCGATCATCGAATGTTTGAAACGTGACAAGTTCGCCCTCAGCCATTAGGGTCAGGAATTCGGTCGCTTGTTTTAGGTCGATCAATATCGGGCTAGTTTCCATTGCTTAGCCCGTTTTTGCGTTCGCTCTGCGTCCTAACTCTCCGACTGGCAATATATGGCGCTATCCTTATGCCTACTCCATCAAAAACATTTTCAATTTGGCGGAAGCGATCGGCTATCGGCATGAAAGCGCTATTGATTGAATTTGCGCTCATTACGCGGCGTCACTTATAGGTTTTAGGGTTTTCCGATAGCTATCAAATACCGGCGCATTCCATAACCAACCCAGCTCACCGCAAGTGACCTCGGCCCCGTCAAGCGTACAGATAATGAGAATTCCCGCACCCCCTATCCGACCAACGTACTCGCGTTGTTCGATAGGAACTATTCTGGAAAAATCACTTTTTCGCGGAAATGAAACGCTCCAATAGCCAATTTTCACGCGGTGTGGTTTTTTCGCAATTTCCTCGCGCATCGTTTGGAAAAGTTGCGTTTGTGCTGCTGCTGCCAACGCGGGATAAAATACGCAATGCTGCGTTAGTTTAGGCGCGCTCATTACGATAACTCCGCATCAGCGCGGTGCACAGAGCCGGATGCATTCTCAATAAGAGCGTGAATGTCGCTTGCACGCCAGCAGGTGATGCGTTCGCCAAGATGCTTCAGCGGTTGCGGGTATCGCCCGGACTTTACACCAGCCCACCAGGTTGATCGCGACACCGGGATAATTGGGGGAATAGGCGGATCAGCCTTCGGGTCGCCCACAATTTGAGAAATTCGTAAAAGTCCGTCTTGTAGCTTAGTACTACCCATGATTGCACCTCCGATTTAAGCGCATCACAGTGATACGCCTCGGAGCCGATTGTGCCGCGTTGCCTCAATCATTAAAAAGTGCGAAAACCCTCCAAAGACTAGCGCTTGATAGCTTTTCTTGGATTTAGGATTTTGATTACTGCGTCAGCCTTAAGTGCCGCATCGTCACATGGGGTAATGGCTTTAGATAACACCAATGCGAAACTCAAAAAAGGCGATTCCTCTTCAGAGGCGCCATCTATATAAGCCTTGTTATCCGCCCTACCCAATTTCGCCCACGCATTTCTCGCAAACCTTGCAAATTGCGGCCTCCAAATTTCCTGCGGTCTGCCATTTTTTGCAGTTTGAGGCTTCGCTAATATTGCACGAGCTGCCTTTCTAATCTGCTCAGCAGAAACTTGGTCAAACGACTTGACCTCCATGTCATAAAGCTGCTTGACCAACAATTCAGAAGTTTTCGAATCAGGGCCATTTCCGCCGTCATAAGCCATTAATACTTTATCATTATCCACTTCGCGAAGAATTGCTTTTAACGTTTCTTTCGCGTCTTGAGATGTAGGGGAATCATCGTTCACATGTTGCAGGTGAAGCACCAATTCTAAACCGGAGCAAAGCATCTCAACGTCCGCGTCGGTGAGTTCACAACCAAGGATGCTATCAATTCGTTTGCGATCAATGTACGAAAGCGTAACGGGCTCGATAATTGAGCCCGTTACGCTTGGGTGAATACCATCTTTGATAATGGTAATTCGACCGGCCATTTATAATCCAGCCTTGCCTGACCCGGTTTTTTTAGCGGTCCGCCTCATTTAAAAAGCCCCCTGTTCCGCAAAGCTTAAAATCTCATTCTGGCCCACGATAAAATGATCCAACAGACGCACGTCGATCAATGCAAGCGTTTCGCCAATAGTTTTCGTAAGGTCTTTATCTGCCTGTGACGGCGTACATTGTCCAGACGGGTGATTGTGCGCCACGATCAGGCTGCAGGCGTTTAACTGCAACGCGGCGCGTGCTACCTCTCTCGGATGGACCGTCGTTTGCGTGAGCGTGCCGAAAAACATCGTTCTCGCTTCGATTAGCTGATTTTGCGCATTGAGAAATAAGCACATGAACATTTCGCGCTCTTGATTTCCCAACTGTAGGCGAAGGAAGCTGCGGATTGAATTCGGGCTGCGGAAACTGGGCCCGTAGTCGCGAAGCTCTTGCTCAAGGACGCGAAGCGCGCCGCGAATCATTGCCGATTGTCGTTTCGTGCGGCTGGTAGAATATTCAGTAGCCATGATGTGGACCTCCTGCTTAGGTTTCATTGCGGTTAGGCGCGTTGTTGTGTTGTAGCACTTCAACGCGCCGCTTATGCCGATGGTCCGCATCGGCGACGGTCTAAAAAACTTTAATCGGCTCAGGATGCGTGCATTTAAATCACCGTCGCGCCACGCGCCAAGCTGTCAAGGTAGTCGGCCCAGGCTTGCATCATCTTGCGACGTTCCGGCAAAAATTCGGCGTAATTGTAGGCCGCGCGCACAGTGTTTCTTTCGCCGTGCGCCAATTGACGCTCTATCGCGTCTCGATTCCAACCTTGCTCGTTTAATAACGTGCTTGCCATACTTCTGAATCCGTGACCGGTCATTTCGTCGGTCGCATAGCCTAGGCGGCGCAACGCGGCGTTCACGGTGTTTTCGCTCATAGGTCGGTCGCTGGTGCGCACGCTGGGGAACACATAGCGCCCGTTGCCCGTGGCTTTTTGCGCCTCGCGAAGCACAGCAATGGATTGCGTCGATAGCGGCACTATGTGCAACGCTTTCATTTTCATTTTTGCAGCGGGTATGCGCAATTCACTTTTATCGAAATCAATTTCGGCCCACTCGGCGTGCCGCAATTCGCCAGGCCGCAGGAACACCAGCGGCGCTAATCGCAACGCGCTTTTGGTCACAATTGAGCCGTCGTATCCTTGAATCGCACGCAGTAAATCGGCAACGGCTTTCGGATCAGTGATGGAGGCGTGATGCTCGGTGACGATAGGCTTCAAAGCGCCCCGCAAATCAGCCGCAACGTCCCGCTCCGCCCGTCCAGTCGCAATTGCATACCGAAAGACCTGTCCGCAGTTTTGATGGATTCTATGAGCCGTATCGATAACGCCACGGGCTTCAATCTTGCGCAGCATTTTAAGTAGCTCACGAGCGGTAATTTCCGATACCGCGCGAGCGCCGATGGAAATAAACACATCTTGTTCAAATCGTTTTGTGATTCTTGCGGTATGGCTTGGCACCCACTTTGCGGAATTGCTCACTAACCATTCGCGGGCTACCAGCTCGAAAGTA